>JANOPR010000183.1:0-4522 GCA_031421955.1 Burkholderiales bacterium | reverse complement strand
CCGGCTGGTGCTGGTGACGCCCTACGACAGCCTGCAGGATCTGGCGGCGCGCCAGTTCCCCTTCTTCCCGGTGCGCTGGCTGCTGCAGGACAAGTACGAATCGTGGCGCTACGCGCCGCAGGTCACGGCGCCGACGCTGCTGATTGCGGCCGAGCACGATGAAATCATTCCACGCGCCAGCAGCGAGCTGCTGCACACGCGGTTTCGAAGCGGGCTGGCAGCCTACGAAGTGATCGCCGGCGCCGGCCACAACACCGTTTCCGGGAGTGCGCGCTACATTGCGCTGCTCAAAGGCCCGCCCTGACCTGCCATGGAACCCTGCCCTCATTGCCATCAGGACCTCGACCCGCAGCTGCACTTCATTCGCGGCTCGCTGTCATCGCTGTCGAATGCCGTGTTCGGCTGGGAGCGCCCGAGCGCGAGGCGGGCGCGCAAGTTCACGGTGCGCTGCCCGCACTGCAGCGGCACGTACGTGAGCCACACGCTGCGCCGCTTCGGCTTCGTCACCTACGGCAACTACGTGCTGACGGTGGGCCTGCTGTGCGCCGCCGCGGTGGCCATCGTTCTTCTGATGCAACCGAGGGGCTGAGCCCGCATGCGCGGCGCGAGAATGCAAGCCAACCACTGAACCGCAAGGAGATCGAACCATGCCCGCCTACCTGATTGCCGACGTCGAGGTGCTCGACAGCGCTGGATACGAGGAATACCGCAAGCAAGTGCCGGCCACGATCGAGGCCTTCGGCGGGCGCTACCTGGTGCGCGGCGGCGCGCTCACGGTACTGGAAGGCGGTTGGGCGCCCAAGCGCTGCATGATCCTGGAGTTTCCGAGTACGGCCAAGCTCAGGGCCTGGTACGACTCGCCGGCCTATGTGCCGCTGCGCGCGATCCGCGAGCGCACCACGAAGTCCAAGCTGGTGATGGTCGAGGGCCTGTAGCCCTGCCCCCAAGCCGCCTTCGGCGTCGGCCCCTGGGACCGGCACGGGCCCCTGCGTGGCCCTTGGGGCGTCGCCCGCTTGGGGCGGCCCGGCGCGGGCTAGGCGCGGCCCGTTCGCGGCCTCAGCCTTCGCCGGGCCAGGGCGACATCAGCGCCAGCCACATCAGCTTGTCGAACTCGGGCGCGAAGCGCTCGATGATGGCCTCGGGATCGGGGCACATGCGCGCGTCGGTGATGAGGCTGAACTGCACGCCCCCGGCGTAGCTCAGGATCGACACGCCCATGCCGATGTCGCCCGACTGCGGCACCCAGAACATCAGCTGCTTGACGCTGCGGCCGCACAAGCTCAGGGGCTCGCGTGGGCCGGGCACGTTGGTCATGACGGCGGTGGCCTTCTTGGCGAACAGGCCGGTGATGACGGCCTGCACCGGCTTGACCACCAGGCCCGACAGCGCGAGCACGCCAAAGGCCAGCAGCGGCTGGAAGCTGCCCTTCAATTCGGCCATGCGCGCGCGCACCGCCACCAGGCGTTCGATGGGGTTGGCAATGCCGATCGGCAGCACCAGCGGCACCAGGCCGAAGCGGTTGCCGAGCTTGTAGGCCTCGCTCAGCGGGCGCAGGTTCACCGGCACCATGGCGCGGATTTCCTGGCCGCTCGGGTCGTCGCCCTTGCTGCGCAGGTAGTCGCCGATGGCGCCGGCCACGCAACTGAGCAGCACATCGTTGATCGAGGCGTCGAGCACCTTGCCCACGGCCTTGACCTCGTCCAGCGGCAGCGGCTCGCCCCAGGCCACCTTCTTGCCCGGCGTGGCCGTGCCCTTGAGGCGGGTCGGCGAGTCGTCAGGCATCAAGGCGAAGGCAGCCAGGTCGCTGACCACTTGGTAGGCGATGCGCGCTGCGTCGGCCGTGTTCGCCACCGGATCGCCGCGCTGCGACAGCATCTCGATGCCCTTGCCCAGGCCCTGGCCGGTGATGCCGATGGCCTTGATGGCGAGCTCGGCCATCGGCTTGATCAAGGTGTCGGCGAGCCAGTCGTCGCCGTCATCGGCAGGTGCGGCCGCCTGGCTGCGGCGCAGCGGCGGTGCCTTGCCGCCGTCGGCCATCGAGAGCATGACCGAAGTCAGCGCGATGCCGTCGCCGATGCAATGGTGGATGCGACAGATGAGCGCGCTGTGCTCGCCGTCGAGGTTTTCGACCAGTTGGAATTGCCACAGCGGGTGTGAGCGGTCCAGCGGCGTCGTCGCCAGTTCGGCAACCCGGCGCTTGAGGGTCGCCAGCGGCGCCTCGCCGGCGTGCGCCCGCAGGGCTTGGCGCTGCACATGGTGCTCGATGTCGAAGGCGCGGTCTTCGACCCAGTTGGCCCCGACCGCATCCTCGACCACCTTCTGGCGAAAACGCGGATAGGCCAGCAGGCTCTGCTCGACACGCTGCTGCAGCTCGGCCAGGCTCAATTGCGGCGCCAGCAACCAGACGCCGATGATCATCATCAGGTTGGCGTCGCTGTCCATGCGCAGCCAGGCAGTGTCGACGCGCGACATGCGTTCGGTCAGGGCGGCTGTGGGCATCGCGTGCTTCATCGTCGCAGTATCGGCCAGAGCAGGTCAGCGGCGCGACAATGCCCGCTAAGATCTGCAACGTCCATCGAATCTAACCCGCAAGGAGCCAGCCATGGCCGATCTCAAAGCGACTTTCGAGAAAGCCGTTGCCGACAGCAAGAAGCTGCCCGAGAAGCCCGACAACGCGACGCTGTTGCAGCTCTACGCGCTGTACAAGCAGGCCAGCAGCGGCGACGTGGATGGCAAACGCCCCGGCTTCACCGACATGGTCGGCCGCGCCAAGTGGGACGCCTGGAACGAGCTCAAGGGCAAGGACGCCAAGGCGGCAATGCAGGAGTACGCGGACCTGGTCGAGTCGCTGAAGTAGGCTTCAAGCGGCTGAAGTCGCGCGCAGCGGTGTGCGCGATATCGGCAGTTCGCGCACGCGCACACCGACCGCGCGGTAGATGGCGTTGCATACCGCCGGCGCGATCGGCGGCAGCGCGGGCTCGCCCAGGCCGCTGGTCGGGTTGTCCGACTTCAGGAAGTGCACTTCGATCGCGCGCGCGGCGTCGCCGATGCGCAGCAGGGGATAGTCGTGGAAGTTGCTTTGCACGACCCGGCCGCGTTCGATATCCAGGCCCTGGAACCAGGCCGCGCTCAGGCCGTCGAGAATCGCCCCCTGCACTTGGCTCTCGGCGCCGCTGAGGTTGACGATCTGCTCGCCGACGTCGCACACACAGACCACGCGGTCCACGCTCAGGCGCCCGCTGCCGGACACCGAGACCTCGGCGACCTGCGCCACATAGCCGCCGTAGCTGGCGTGAAACGCGATGCCCTGCCCTTGGCCGGCCGGCATGGCGCGTCCCCATTGGGACTTCTCCGCGACGGCCTGCAACACGCGCCGCATCCGGGCCACCTGGTAGCCCTCGCCACGCGACATGAACCCGGCCGGGCGCATCTCGCGCTTGTCACCCAGCAGCGCCAGGCGAAATGCCAGCGGGTCGCGCCCGGCCGCGGCGGCCAGTTCGTCGATGAAGCTTTGCACCACCCAGGCCTGCACGTTGGCGCCGGGCGCGCGCCACGCGCCGGTGGGTACCGCGCACTCGATCATGCTTTGCTCGAGCGTGCAGTTCTCGACCCAGCGACCCGGGAACTCGTCGCCGCCGAGCGCGGCGTTGGCGTGGCCGCGGTGGCCGACGGTGATGTAGTGGTCGTGCCAGGCGCTCACGCGGCCCTGGCTTGAGACGCCGCCACGCAGGCGATGGAAGCCGCCGCCGCGGTAGTGGTCGTGCTGCATGTCGTCTTCGCGCGACCACAGCAGCTTGACCGGCGCGTCCACGCGTTGGGCGATCGCGGCGGCCTCGACGATGAAGTCGCTGCTCAGGCGCCGGCCGAAGCCGCCGCCGCTGCGCAGGATGTGCAGGGCAATGTTGCCCGGCGCAATCGCCAGCGCGCTGCTGACATGATCGCGCGCCCAGTCGGGCGTTTGCGTGCCGGCCCAGATCTCCATCGTGCCCTGGCTGAAATGCGCGGTGCAGTTGAGCGGCTCGAGCGCGGCGTGGGCGATGAAGGGGTAGGCGTACCAGGCCTCCACGGTCTTGGCGGTCTTGGCCGCATCGCCGAGGGCCTTGTCGACGTCGCCATCACGGCGCAACAGCGTGGCGCCGGGGTGCTGCGCAAGTGCCGCGGCTTGGGCCGCGATCGCGCGCCAACTGGTCTGCGCGCCCGGTCCTTCATCCCACGTCACGTCGAGTTGCCGGCGCGCGCTCAGGGCGGCCCAGGTCGAGTCGGCGACGATGGCCACGCCGGGCATCAGGCTCATCAGGCCGCCGCTGCCCGGTACCACGAAGGCGTGGCGAACCCCCGGAAGGCGCCTGACCTTGTCCAGGTCGGCGCTGGCCACCTTGCCGCCGAAGACCGGGCATTTCGCGTACGTGGCGAGCAGCATGCCGGGCAAGCGCATGTCGATGCCGAACAGCGGCGCCCCGGTCACGATGGCATGGTTGTCCACACCGGCGACACGTGTTCCGAGGAGCACGAAATCCTCGGG
>JANOPR010000182.1:0-8958 GCA_031421955.1 Burkholderiales bacterium | reverse complement strand
GACGCCCAGGTCGACCACGTCGCAGCCCAGGCGTTGCAGCATGGCCCAGATCGTGTAGCGGTTGCTGTCGTAGACGCAGCCCGCGTCGAGCGGCTCACCGATCGATCGCAGCTCGTCGCCGGTGGAGAAGAAGGCCACGCGCAGGCGGCGAAAGACAGGCACTTCGGCCTGGCCGAGCGAGGCCAGCAGACCCAGGTCCGCCGGGCGCAGCACCCGCCCCGCCGCCAGCGCCGCGCTGCCCTGGGCCAGGTCTTCGCCGGCCAGGCGGCGGTTGTCGCCGCGGCGCACCACGCCAGCAGCAATCCGGATCGCGTCGCCATCGGTCTGCGTGAATTCCTGCGGCACCACGGTGTCCAGGCCCTCGGGCATCACTGCGCCGGTCATGATGCGCACGCAGTGCCCGGCGGCGACTGGGCCGCCGAAGGCCTGCCCTGCAAAGCCGGTGCCGGCGACGCGCAGGCGGGTCTCACCGTCGGCCGCCAGGTCGCTGCCGCGCAGGGCATAGCCGTCCATCGCCGAGTTGTCGTGTGCCGGCACGTTGGCCACGGCGACGATGTCGCGCGCGAGCACGCGCCCCAGGCTGCTGCGCAGGGCCACGCTCTCGACGGCGCTGACCTTGGGCACCAGGTGCGCGATGAATTCCTGCGCCTGGGCGACGGGCAGCGAGTTCGGGTCGTAGCCGGCCACGCAGGAGGCAATCTGCTCGAGAGTCTGCGTTGCGCTCATTGCAGCTCGAGATGCATCAGTTGCTTGTCGAAGAAGCGGCCGGCGACGCGGATCGCGCGTGGCAGGCTGCCATAACTGGTAAAACCGGCGCGCTCGTACATCCGCACCGCGCGCTCGTTGCTGGAAGTCACGCTGAGCGTGAGCTGGTGCAACTCGGCGTCGGCGCTGGCGCGCTCAATCAGCGCCGCCAGCAGCGCCCGGCCCACGCCCTGGCCCTGCTCGTCAGTCGTGACCATCATCCCGACGATATGGCCGACATGGCGCACCTTGGTTCGCGGGTCGCGTTCGCACGTGATCGCACCGACCAGGCGGTCGCCGCGCCAGGCACCCAGGCTGAAGCCGCCGGCGTTACTGTCGTCGCCGCGGCTGCCCAGACGCGCGTGGTAACTCTGGGCCGTGCGCAGGGCTTCCGTGGCGGCGTCCGAGGTGAAGGCTTCGTCGTGGTGGAGCAGGGCATGGTCGCGAAGCGCCTTGTAGGCCGGCAGATCTGCCTCGGTCAGCGACGCAATCTGCAGTGCGCCGGCCTCAGGCACGCGGCACCTGCAAGGTCGCCAGCTCGGCCGCCGTGTTGGCGTTGAAGAAGGCGCTGGCGTCGTCGAAGCGCACCGTCACGGCGTGGTGCTGCGCGAACCAGGCGTCGATCTTGCGCCCGCCGCCATGCAGGAAGGCGATCAGGCTCTCCGACAACGCGCTCTTCATCAGGCAGAACACGGGGTGCGGTTGCTCGCGGCCGTCTTCGAGCGTGACCGCGTAGGCCAGCTCGGCGCCGGCCGCCTCGAGTGCGGCGGCGAGCCGCGCGGCCAGGTCGGCGGGGAAGTTCGGCGTGTCGCAGGGCACGCTCATCATCAGCGGCGTCTCGCAATGTTCGAGCCCGGCCAGGAAGCCGGCCAGCGGCCCGGCAAACTCGCCCACCGGGTCGGGCCACACCGGCGCGCCGAAGGACTCGTAGGCGCCGAGGTTGCGGTTGGCATTGATGATCACATGCCCGACTTGCGGCCCCAGGCGCAACAGCGCGTGCAACGCCAGGGCGATGCCCTGGTGGTTCTGCAGCCCCTTGTCGACCCCGCCCATGCGGCTGCCGCGGCCGCCGGCCAGGATCAGGCCGGTAATGTCATTGGCGTCAATCAACGGCTCAACCCCCGATGTAGTGCATCTCGACTTTGCGCTCACCGGTTCCGATTTGAGCGACGCCGTGGCCGCGCAATTCCGAGTAGCGGTCGTTGCGGCCGCTCCAGATGCCGGCGATGGCGCCGGTGAGTTCGGCGTCGCTGGCGCCGCTTTCGCGCAGCAGATGCCGCAGATCATGGCCGTGACTGGCGAACAGGCACAGGTAGAGGCGTCCCTCGGTCGAGAGGCGCGCGCGATTGCAGTCGCGGCAGAAGGCCTGCGTGACGCTGGAGATGACGCCGATCTCGCCGCCGCCGTCCTGATAGCGCCAACGCTGGGCGGTTTCGCCCGCGACGTTGGGCTCCAGGGGTTCGAGTGCGTACATGGCGCTCAACCGGTCAATCAGCTCGCTCGAAGGCAACACATGGTCCATGCACCAGCCGTTGGTGCTGCCCACATCCATGTACTCGATGAATCGCAGCACGGCGCTGGCGCCGTAATGGTCGCGGAAGTGTCGTGCCATCGGCACGATCTCGCCATCGTTGGTGCCGCGCTTGACCACCATGTTGACCTTGACCGGCCCCAGGCCCGCGGCCAGGGCGGCGTCGATGCCAGCCAGCACGTCGGCCACGGGGAAGTCGACATCGTTCATGCGCCGGAAGATGGCGTCGTCGAGTGCGTCCAGGCTCACGGTCACGCGGCGCAAGCCGGCGTCATGCAGTGCGTGGGCCTTGCGCGCCAGCAGGGATCCATTGGTCGTCAAGGTCAGGTCCAGCGCCTTGCCATCAGGCGTGCGCAGCTCGGACAACATGCCGACCAGCGTCTCGAGGTGGCGGCGCAGCAGCGGCTCGCCGCCGGTCAGGCGGACCTTCTGCACGCCATGGCTGACGAACACCTTGGCCAGCCGCGTGATCTCCTCGAAGCTCAGCAGCGAGGACTGCGGCAGGAACGCGTAGTCGCGGTCGAAGACTTCCTTGGGCATGCAGTAGCTGCAGCGGAAGTTGCAGCGGTCCGTGACCGAGATGCGCAGATCACGCAAGGGCCGCCCCAGGGCATCGCCGAGCAGGCCGGTGGCCGGCTGCAGAGTGGCCGGAATCGATGGCACGGCTGCGCGGTAGCGCAGGTCGGCAATCGGAATCACGTTGGAGGGAATCGAGGCGTCGCCCATGCGGCGATTGTGCCGCGTGCGTCAGCGCTTGGTGGACAACAGGGTTGCCGCTCCAGGGTCAATCGGGCACGGCTGCGCGCCGAGCCCCGGTGAAGCGCTGTGCCCAGTAGGCGAATCGCATGTCTTCGACGCGCACCTGGCTGCCAGTGCGCGGCGCGTGGATGAACCGGCCCTCGCCGACGTAGATGCCGACATGGGAATACATACGTTGGAGCGTATCGAAGAAGACCAGGTCGCCCGGGCGCAAATCGGCCCTGTCGACGCTGACCAGGCTGGCTGCGCTGGCCTGGTCGTCCGCGCTGCGGGGCAGCAGGACACCCAGGCTCAGGTCGTAGACATGTCGCGTGAAGCCGCTGCAGTCAAACCCTTGCTCGAGACTGCTGCCACCGTGGCGGTACGGCTGGCCCAGGAAATTCAAGGCCGTGATCACGACCGCAGCGGCGGGGTCGCGCTGGCCGCTTCGCATTGGGAGGTCAGGGGCCTGCGCGAGACGGTCTGGCGCGGCGGCGCTCGCGGTCGGGGCGTACCGCTCGTTGGTGGCGCAGCCCTGCAAGGTCAGGATCACGGCTGCGAGCAAGCCGGCGTGGGCTCGTGACAGCAACCTGGATGTCGGGACGTGCAGGCACATGGACATGCGGCAAGGGTACCACCGTGCCGCTGCGTTCGATAGATAAAACTCGTTGCATGTCAGCAACTTGTTGACGATATCTAAGGTGAATTGGAGATTTCTGTTCGGTTGGTGCGTCAGCACCTTGTCAGTCCAGGAACTTGCAATCCGTCAGATGCCTGTCGGCGTTCCGGAGGACACTTCCCCCATGTTCAAGGCGCTCGTGCTGCACAAGGACGAGGCCGGTTTTCGCACCGGCCTGGAGACACTCGATGAGTCACGCCTGGCCGCGCTGGGCGACGGCGACGTGCTCGTCGGCGTCGAGTACTCGACGCTGAATTACAAGGATGGCCTGGCCCTGACGAACAAGGGGCCGGTCGTGCGCCACTGGCCGATGGTGCCCGGCATCGACGGTGCCGGCACCGTGCTCGAGAGCCGGCACCCCAACTGGAAGCCGGGCGACCGCGTGATCCACAACGGCTGGGGCGCTGGCGAAACGCGCTGGGGCTGCCTGGCCGCGCGGGCGGTGCTCGGCGGGGACGGCCTGGTGCGCCTGCCGTCGGTATTCACCGCGCGGCAGGCCATGGCCATCGGCACGGCCGGCTACACCGCCATGTTGTGCGTGCAGGCGCTCGAGCGCCATGGCGTCAAGCCAGGTGCTGGTGACGTCCTCGTGACGGGCGCCACCGGCGGCGTCGGCAGCATCGCGGTGGCCCTGCTGGCGCACGCGGGCCACCGCGTCGTCGCCGCCACCGGCAAGGCGGCCGAGGCTGATTACCTGACCGCACTGGGCGCGGCCGATGTCGTGGACCGCGCGTCGCTGTCCGCACCCGGCAAGCCGCTGCAAAAGGAGCGATGGGCCGCAGCGGTCGACGCGGTGGGCAGCCATACCCTGGTCAACGTCCTGGCGCAGACGCGTTACGGCGGCGTCGTGGCTGCCTGCGGCCTGGCGCAAGGCGCCGACTTGCCCGGCACGGTCATGCCGTTCATCTTGCGTGGCGTCACGTTGGCGGGCGTCGACAGCGTGATGGCGCCGCTGGCACTGCGCCAGGCAGCCTGGCATGCGTTGGCGCGCAACCTCGACCCGGCCGTGCTCGAGCGCATGACAGAAGAGATTGCGCTTACCGACGCCATCGCCCGCGCGCACGAGCTGATCGCCGGGCGCGTGCGCGGGCGGCTGGTCGTGCGCATCGACTGATCGACACACTTGTACAGACGATCGCCATGAACTACGCCGACTTCCACCGCCGCTCGATCGACGACCGTGACGCCTTCTGGGCCGAGCAGGCGCAGCTGATCGACTGGCAGCGCCCGTTCACGCAAGTCTGCGACTACAGCAAACCGCCATTTGCGCGCTGGTTTGTCGGTGGCACCACCAACTTGTGCCATAACGCGGTCGATCGGCATCTGGCGCAGCGCGCGCAACAGAACGCGCTGGTCTGGGTCTCGACTGAAGTCGGCAAGGAGCAAACCTACTCTTTCGCGCAGCTGCACGAGGAGGTGCAGTGCATGGCGGCGTCGCTGCTGTCGCTGGGCGTGCAGGCCGGCGACCGCGTGCTGGTCTACATGCCGATGGTGCCGGAGGCGGTGTTCGCGATGCTGGCCTGCGCGCGCATCGGCGCGATCCACTCGGTCGTGTTCGGTGGCTTTGCCAGCGTCAGCCTGGCCAGCCGCATCGATGACGCCGAGCCCAAGGTCATCGTCAGCGCCGACGCCGGCAGCCGTGCCGGCAAGGTGATGGCCTACAAGCCGCTTCTCGACGAGGCCATCCGGCTGTCGTCCAGAAAGCCGTCCCAAGTCCTGTTGGTCGATCGGGGCCTGGCGCCCATGGCCCGGGTGGCGGGCCGAGACGTCGACTACGCCGCCCTGCGCGAACAGCACCGCGGTGTCGCGGTGCCCTGCACCTGGGTCGAGGCCACGCATCCGAGCTACACGCTCTACACCTCGGGCACCACCGGCAGGCCCAAGGGCGTGCAGCGCGACACCGGCGGCTATGCTGTGGCGTTGGCCGCCAGCATGAAGCACATCTTCTGCGGCCAGGCTGGTGAAACCTACTTCTCGACCAGCGACATCGGCTGGGTGGTCGGCCACAGCTATATCGTCTACGGGCCATTGATCGCGGGCATGGCCACGATCCTCTACGAGGGCCTGCCGATCCGCCCCGACGCCGCCATCTGGTGGAGCCTGGTCGAGAAGTACCGCGTCTCGGTGATGTTCAGCGCGCCGACCGCCGTGCGCGTCTTGAAGAGGCAGGACCCGGCCGCGCTGAAACGCCACGATCTGTCGTCGCTGCGCGCCCTGTTCCTGGCCGGCGAGCCCCTGGACGAGACCACCGCCCAGTGGATCGCTGACGCGCTGGGCAAGCCGATCGTCGACAACTACTGGCAGACGGAGACCGGCTGGCCGATCCTGAGCCTGTGCAACGGCGTGGAGCGCGCTGCCAGCAAGTTCGGTTCGCCCGGCAAGGCCGTCTATGGCTATGACGTCAAGCTGCTCGATGAGAACACCGGCGACGAACTCAAGGGCGCGAACCAGAAGGGTGTGGTCGCCATTGCCGGCCCGTTGCCGCCGGGTTGCATGCAGACGCTGTGGCGCGACGATGCACGCTTTGTCAGCACCTACTGGGAGAGCATCCCGGGCCAGCAGGTGTATTCGACCTTCGACTGGGGCATCCGCGACGAGGACGGCTACTTCTTCATCCTCGGCCGCACCGATGACGTGATCAACGTCGCCGGCCACCGCCTGGGCACGCGCGAGATCGAGGAGAGCATCTCCAGCCACCCGAATGTCGCCGAGGTGGCCGTCGTCGGCGTCGCCGATCAACTCAAGGGCCAGGTGGCGATGGCCTTCGCGATCCTGAAGGACCCCTCGAAGGCGGCGACCGCGGCCGATGCGCTCACGCACGAGGGCGAGATCATGAAGCTGGTCAGCGACCAGCTCGGCGCTGTGGCCAGACCTTCGCGGGTGCGCTTTGTCAGCGTGCTGCCCAAGACTCGCTCGGGCAAGCTGTTGCGCCGCGCCATTCAGGCGGTGTGCGAAGGTCGCGACCCGGGCGACCTGACGACGATCGAAGACCCGGCGGCGTTGCAGCAGGTGCGCGACCTCATCGCCACCTGAGGCCAGGAAAACGCAGTTCGTCGCGAGATTGCGGTGTGCCGTCGTACGGCATTGCAGAATGACGACCGTTGTGTTCCTTGAGAGTCCTGCATGTATCACTCCCTGTTGATTCGTGCGGTTGCCGCCGCGCTGCTGACCGTCACCGCCGTCGTGGCGTCGGCGCAGCCCGTGGCCAAGCCGCGTATCGAGAAAGCGGCCGATCTACCTCGTTTCAGCTACAAGGTCGAGGGCAAGCTCGAGGACGTTGTTCGCGACGCGGGGAAGTTCGCAGCGTTTGTGGCGGCGGTCCGGCGAGACACCGAGTCCGTCATTGCCGGCTATGAGATTCCAGACCGCGCGACTCTGCGTGGCCTCATCACGCAATTGGCCATCGTCGACTTCCTCGATGGCAAGTACGACCGCACGCTGGCCCGGCTCGACGAAGCCAAGGCCTTGGAGGACAAGCCAGCCGACAAGCTGATGTCGGGCCTGCGGCTGCGCGCGATGGCCATGGCTGCGAAGGTGCACCCGCTGAACAGCCAGGCCTATCGCAAGGCCGTCGCTGAGACCTTGGCAGGCGAGCTCGCAGGCATGCCTTTCGCCGTGGTCGCCAATGACGTGCGCGAGGTCAAGATGAGCGCCGAGTTGACCGGCGAGGCGCTGATTCTGGGCAGCATTCGCGAGGTCATGCAGCCGATCGTCGACCAGAGCGGCACGCTCAGCTCGGACTTTGCGCCTGGCCTGATCGGCGCGCGCTTTCGCCTGCTGGCGCAGCTGCCGCTGAAGCAGACTTTCATCGATGCGTTCAGCACCTACCTGGCCGCGAACCAGGTGGCCAAGGTCGACATCTGGGCTGCGCGCGACGTGGCCCTGAAAGCGAGTGAGGGCAAGGCACGCGTGAGCGTTGCGGTATGGGACAGCGGCGTCGACACTGCGCTCTTCGGGCCGCAGGTGTTGCGCGGCAAGACCGGATCGCCGCTCGTGATCGCGTTTGACAAGTACAGCCGGCAGGCCACGGGTGAGTTGATGCCGATCCCGCCCGACCTGCGTGCCCGCTTGCCGCTGATGACGGCGCGGACCAAGGGCTTCTCCGACCTGCAGTCCAACATCGACAGCGCGGAGGCCAGCGAGGTCAAGTCATACCTGTCGAGCCTGGCACCCGAGAAGTACAAGGGGGCAATCGAGGAGATCGGCCTGGCGGGCAGCTACGAGCACGGCACGCATGTGGCCGGCATCACCCTGGCGGGCAATCCGCATGCGCGCCTGATTGTCGGCCGCATCGAGTTTCAACACACCCTCAAGCCCGACCCTTGCCCGAGCCGTGAACTCGCGCTGCGCGAGGCGCGCGCCGCACAGGCCACTGTGGACTTCTTCAAGCGCCATGGCGTGCGTGTCGTCAACATGAGCTGGGGCGGTGACGTGAAGGGCATCGAAAACCAGCTCGAGCAGTGCGGAATCGGCAAGACGCCGGAAGCTCGCAAGGCCCTGGCCCGGGGCTACTACGACATCGGGCGCAAGGCCTTGACCAAGGCGTTCGCCAGTGCACCGGGGATCCTCTTCGTGACTGCCGCGGGCAACAGTGGCGACGATGCCAGCTTCGTCGAGGACATCCCGGCATCGATCGTGCTGCCCAATCTGCTGACAGTGGGCGCTGTCGACCTGGCCGGCGACGAAGCGGGCTTCACCAGCTACGGCCCCACCGTCCAGGTGCACGCCAATGGCTACCAGGTCGAGAGCTTCCTGCCGGGCGGCACGCGTGTGGCACTGTCCGGGACCTCGATGGCTTCGCCCCAGGTGGCAGGATTGGCCGCCAAGCTGCTGGCAGTCAATCCGGCACTCACGCCCGCCGACCTGATCCGCATCATCGTTGGCACGGCCGAACGCACGGCCGACGGCCGCCGCAACCTGATGCACCCGAGGAAGGCGCTGGCGCAGGCGCGGAAGTAACGCCCGCCTGGCGCTTGCCGTCAGCGGGCGTTACAGGATTTCGCTGGCGAAATCTGCCAACCTGGAGCGCTCGCCGCGCGCCAGCGTGACATGGCCGCCATGCGGCCAGCCCTTGAAGCGGTCGACGGCATAGGTCAGGCCCGAGCTGCCTTCCGTCAGGTAGGGGGTGTCGATCTGCGCCAGGTTGCCCAGGCAGACGATCTTGGTGCCGGGGCCGGCGCGCGTGATCAAGGTCTTCATCTGCTTGGGCGTCAGGTTCTGCGCCTCGTCGATGATCAGGTACTTGTTCAGGAAGGTGCGCCCGCGC
>JANOPR010000181.1:0-1813 GCA_031421955.1 Burkholderiales bacterium | reverse complement strand
TTGCGACCAGGCGTAGTAGCTGCCGTACATGCCGAACATCACCAACTCGCCCTGCGCGAAGTTGACGATGCGCACGACGCCGAAGATCAGGTTCAGCCCGATGCTGACCAGGCCGTAGATGCCGCCCAGCATCAGGCCGATGACCAGTACATTGAGGATTTGGTCCATCGCTCTCTTTCTTGTTCAGGCTGGCTTGAGAGGGCTCATCAGGCAACCTGCGGACTGATGGCGCCGCGCCCCAACCCTTGCGCGGCGGCGTTGTGCATCAGGGGCGGGCCAGTGGCTTGAGCAGCACGCCCGGCAGCACCGCGCTCTTGGGGAACACCGTGACCATCTTGCCGGCCTGCCATTGCGTGGCGGTCAAGCCGACGCGCAGGTTCTGGAAGTTCTTGTCGAACTTGACGCCGAAGCCGGTGGGGTAGCTGCCTTCGGGCTTGTCCATCTTGGCCGCTGCGGCGCGAATTTTCTCGGTCTCGATGCTGCCGGCCGCCTTGATCGCCTCGAACAGGATCAGCAGGCCCGTGTAGGAGGCCATGCCTTGCGGCGCGATGGGGTCGCTCTTGTACTTGGCGCGGTAGGCCGTCAGGTAGGCCTTGGCGCCAGGGCCGTAGGACTCGGCGATGTCGGTTCGCGGATAGCCCACGACGAGCACGCCTTCGAGCGAGGCCGCGCCGACGGCTTCAAGCGTCTCGGGCGTGTCGCCGGTGCCGACCCAGAGCATCGCGGCGGGTTTGAAGCCCTGCTCGCGCGCGGTGCGGAACAACAGGTTGCCGTCGGGCACGTAGCCGGTCTGGATCAGCACGTCGGGGTTGGCCTGTTTGGCGCGCAGCACCGAGTCGTTCAAGTCGATGGCACGCGCCGAATGGGCGCCGACGCCGACGACTTTGGCGCCCAGGGTTTCGAGCATGCGTTTCTGCGCTTCGGCGACCGAGGTGCCGTAGATCGAGTCTTCATGTTCGAGCCAGATCCGCAGGTCCTTCATTTCCTTCTTCAGCGCAGGCGCGATCAGGTTGCGCACGGTGGCCACGGCGGTGGCGGCGAAGGTGCCGCTGTCGGGCCCGGTGCGCACAAAGTTGGGCAGGCCGCGCTCGACCAGGGATTGCACGATGGCGTTGGTCTCCCAGTACAACTTGTTGTAGCGCGCGGCGGCGTCGCTGGCGGTCAGCGAAATGCCGCTGACGTAGGTGCCGGTGAACATGTCCACCTTGTCCCGCGTGGCCAGCTGCTCGACCGTGGCGATGCCCTGCTGCGCATTGGCCGCGTCGCCGCGCACCAGCTCGACCTTGCGGCCCAGCACGCCGCCGGCGGCGTTGATCTGGTCCACCGCCAGCTCGTAGCCGCGCGTCACCTCGTTGCCGTACAGCGCCAGCGGGCCGCTGTAGGGATTGATCGCGCCGATCTTGATGATCTGCTGCGCCCAGGCCGGGCTCGCGAGCGCGGCCGCCCCGAGCGCCAGCGCGATGCCAGCGAGGCGTTGGAAAGAACTCATGGTCTGTCTCCTTCTTGGTCACTGCAGGGTTGGGGGCGCGGTTGCGCCTCGGGTGGCTTCTTGACGAAGTGAACGCGGTTCATGTGCGGTAGCTGCTGTCACCGCGGTCGAGCTTGCGCATCAGCGCGGCAAACTCGACCGCACCTTCACCTTCGCGGTGCAGGTTCTGGAAAGCGCTGAGGTCGGCGCCCGACTTCGCGGCCAGCGCGTCGGGCAACACATTGAGCTTGCCGGCAGCGGCGGCGGCGATCTGCACCTGGCAGGCGCGCTCGAGGCGGTACAGGCGCAGGAAACACTCGGGCACGGTGCTGCCTACGACCATCA
>JANOPR010000180.1:0-1792 GCA_031421955.1 Burkholderiales bacterium | reverse complement strand
GTTCTACCGCGCGCTGAGCTGGCGCCAGTTGTTCGCCGTGGTGCTCGAATCGACGCGCTCCAGCGCCGTCATCACCCTGATCCTCGCCGGCTCCTTCCTGCTCAACTACGCCTTCACCGCCGAAGGCGTGCCGCAGGCGATGGCGCAGTGGGTCGATGCAATGCACCTGTCGCGGGTTCAGTTCCTGCTCTTCGTCAACGTGATGTTCCTGGTCCTCGGCTGTTTCCTCGACGTCTCGGTGCTCTTGCTGGTCTTCGTGCCAATGCTGCTGCCGGCCGTCAATCTGCTCGGCATCGACCTGGTCCACTTCGGCGTGCTGGTGGTGCTGAACATGATGATCGGCCTGATCCACCCGCCCTTCGGCATGCTGCTGTTCGTGATCAAGGCCCTGACCGGCATCCCGATCGGCGAAATGATGAAGGAGGGCTGGCCCTTCATCCTGATGCTGCTGGGGCTGCTGCTGGCGATGACGCTCTTTCCGCAGATCGTGCTCTGGCTGCCGCAGACGATGGGGTATGGGGTCAAGTAGCCGGCACTCATTGGCGATCGTCGCCGGCAACTTGCCAATACAGATGTTTATGCACATGATCGACCCATCGTCTCGATGCGCAAGGCTGGCCGATATGAGCAATCCATCTACCGCGAAAACATCACCTGAGCTGCGCGGCGAGAAGCCACTGCGTCGCGGCGATATTGCTGCAGGCAAGCTCGTGCTGCGCAAGCGCGGGCCCAGTGGCGCCCTCTTGCCGAACAAGCAGCGCGTGAACATCTTTCTCGATGGCACGGTGGTCGAGCATTTCAAGGCCAAGGCTGGCGACCGCGGCTACCAGACACTTATCAACGAGGCGCTGAAGCAAGCCATCCAGGCCGAAACCCTCGAGGGCATCATTCGCAAGACGATTCGCGAAGAGTTGCGGCGGGCTTGAGCCTGGCCATAGACGCGCTGTGAGCGACGTCGTCTGCCTGGCGAGCTGGAACGCCGACCTCGTGTCGCGCGTGCCGCGGCCGATCGCGCGCGGCGAAACGCTGATGGCCAGCGGCTTCACGATCGGCCCCGGCGGCAAGGGCTCGAACGCGGCGATTGCGTGCGCGCGCCAGGGCGCCCAGGTCGCCGTCATCGCACGCATCGGCGACGACGACTTCGGCCGCATGGCGCTCGCGCTGTGGGCGCGCGAGGGCATCGATGCCTCGAGGGTCGAAGTAGTGCATGGTGAGCCCAGCGGCGTGGCGCAGATCCTCGTCTACGACGATGGCGACAACAGCATCGCCGTGGCGCCCGGCGCCGGTGCGGGCCTCGCGGCACGCCACGCCGACGCCGCAGCGGCCGCGCTGGGCCGGGCGCGCGTGGTGATGGCTTCAAACGAGGTACCGCAGGCGGCGACGCACGCCGCGTTCACGCATGCCCGCAGGGGAGGGGCACTCACCCTGCTCAACCCCGCACCGGCCCAGCCGCTGCCCGATGAAGTGCTCGCGCTGTGCGACCTGCTCACGCCCAACGAGAGCGAGCTGCGCCTGCTGGCCGGCATGCCGGTGGGCACGCCGACCGCCGAAGCCACCGAGGCGCTGCTCGCACGCGGCGCCGGCGCCGTCGCGGTGACTCTCGGCGCCGCGGGCTGTGCGCTGTTTCGCCCCGGCCGGCCAGCACTCGCGCTCGCGGGCCACGCGGTCCAGGTCGCCGATACGATCGGCGCGGGAGACACCTTCACCGGCGCGATGGCTGCCAGCCTCGCCCGCGGCGAGCCGATCGAGGCCGCCCTGGCCTGGGCCAACGCCGCCGCGGCCTTGTCGGTCG
>JANOPR010000179.1:0-18309 GCA_031421955.1 Burkholderiales bacterium | reverse complement strand
GAAGCGCTGGCCGACTTGTCCGACGCCCGCTTGGCCGCGATCGAGATGCCCGAAGCCCTGCGCGACGCCCTGCACGAGTACCAGCGCACGCGTTCGCACGAGGGCCGCCGGCGCCAGCGCCAGCACATCGGCAAGCTGATGCGCCGGGCCGACGTCGCGCCACTGCAAGAAGCCGTGGCCGCTGCCCACCTCGGCCGCGCGCATGACGCTCTGGCCCTGCACCGCGCCGAGCAATGGCGCCTCGAATTGGTGGCCAACGACGACGCCCTGACGCGTTGGCTGGCCGAACATCCCGACTCGGACGGCCAGCAACTGCGCAGCTTGATCCGCAATGCCCGCAAAGAGGCGGCACTGCCGCCAGAGCAACGCCACGGCCGCGCCTGGCGAGAGCTGTTCCAGTTCCTCAAACCCGTGCTGGTGGAAGCGAATGAGTGAAGCCCTCGACCGCGTCAAGATCGGCCTGCTCTCGGTCAGCGACCGGGCCTCCACCGGCATCTATGAAGACAAGGGCATTCCGGCGCTGCAAGCCTGGTTGACGCGCGCCTTGCGCAACCCGATCGAGTGGGACACGCGCGTCGTTCCCGACGAAGAAGACGGAATCGCCGAGGCCTTGATCGAACTGGTCGATCGCCACCACTGCCAGCTCGTGCTGACGACCGGCGGCACCGGCCCGGCGCTGCGCGATGTGACGCCGGAGGCCACGCTGGCGGTGGCCGACAAGGTGATGCCGGGCTTCGGTGAACAAATGCGCCAGATCAGCCTCAAGTTCGTGCCAACTGCGATTCTTTCGCGTCAGTTGGCGGTGATCCGCTATCACCCCGATAAAAATTCCGGCGCCCTCATCATCAACCTGCCGGGGCAGCCGAAGGCGATTGCGGAAACTCTTGAGGGCTTGCCGCAGGCTTCGCCCCCGGTGCCGGGAATTTTCTCCGCCGTGCCTTACTGCATCGATTTGATCGGCGGGCCTTACCTCGAAACCGATGAATCGGTGTGCAAGGCGTTTCGACCCAAGTCAGCACAGCGCCCAGCTCGCGCATAGACGCCGCGCAGCGGCAGTGCCGCTGTGGGCAGGCAGTCCGCCTCAGATCACGACGGGCTCGGGCTCGAGCCGAATCCCGAAGCGCCCGTAGACGCTCTCCTGGATCGCCTGGGCCAGCGTCAGGACCTCGGCGCCTGACGCGCCTCCGCGGTTGACCAAGACCAGGGCCTGCTTTTCATAGACCCCCGCGCGGCCGATCGACTTGCCCTTCCAGCCACAGGCGTCGATCAACCAGCCTGCAGCCAGCTTGACGCTGCCATCCGGCAGGGGGTAGTGCACCACCTCGGGATCGCGGCCAATGATGTCGCGGCACTGTTCGGGGCTGACCACCGGATTCTTGAAGAAGCTGCCGACATTGCCGACCTCTGCCGGGTCGGGCAGCTTGCCGCGCCGGATCGCGCAGACCCAGTCGAACACGGTCCGGGCATCGGGCGCCGCGATGCCGGTTTCCTGGATCTTGCGTTCGAGCTCGAGGTAGCCGAGCACGGGCTGCCAGGGTCGGGGCAGCGAGAAGCGGCCACGCGTGATGACGCCCTTGCCCGCCAGCTCAGGCTGGTAGTCGCTGTCGCGGTAGGCGAATCGGCACATCGCCGCATCGAAAGTCACACGACGGCCCGTGACCAGGTCGACCACGTCGAGCGAGTGAAAGCGGTCTTTCAGCTCGACGCCGTAGGCACCGATGTTCTGCACCGGCGCGGCGCCGACCGAGCCCGGGATCAGCGCCAGGTTCTCCAGTCCAGGCCAGCCCTGCGCCAGAGTCCAGGCCACCATGTCGTGCCATGTCTCGCCGGCGCCGGCCTCGACGATCCAGGCCTCGGCGCGTTCCTCGACCAGGCGCAAGCCGCGGACTTCAACCTTCAACACCACAGCCTGCGGATCACGGGTGAAGATCACATTGCTGCCGCCACCCAGGATGAACTTGGGCGCACGTCCCAACTCCGGATGGTCGACCACGCGCCGCAGCGCAGCGTCGCTGTCGATGCGCACCAGCGTGTGGGCCACCGCGGGCAGCCCGAAGCTGTTGAATGTGCGCAGGTTTACACCATGCTCGAAGGGCGAAGCGGCTACAGTGGCGTGGGACATGGGAGAATTTTGACCCATCAGCGCGCCACGACCGCAACAGTCTGCGTTTACCAATGCCCAGCTTCGACACCGTTCTCGAACCCGACTTCGTGGAGTTGCGCAACGCCGTGGAGCAGAGCAACAAGGAAATCGGCACGCGCTTCGACTTCAAGGGTTCGAGCGCGAAGATCGACTTGACCGAGAAGGCGGCCAAGGAGCGCGACCTGATGCTGTACGCCGACAGCGACTTCCAGATCGGCCAGGTCAAGGACGTCCTGCTGGCCAAGCTGGCCAAGCGCGGGGTGGATGTGCGGTTTCTCGACGCCAGCGCCAAGATCGAAAAGATCGGTGGCGACAAGGTGCGCCAGCCCGTCGGCGTCAAGTGTGGCATCGACAGCGAATTGGCCAAGAAGATCCAGACCCTGGTCAAGCAAAGCAAGCTCAAGGCGCAGGCCGCGATCCAGGGCGACACGGTACGCATCAGTGGGACCAAGCGAGACGAACTGCAGGCCGTGATCGCCCTGCTGCGACGCGAGATCACCGAAGCCCCGTTGAAGTTCGACAACTTCCGCGACTGAGGCCCGATGCGCGTCATTGCCCTGTTGGCGGCCTTTCTCGCATCGCTGGGCGCCTCGGCGTGGGCGCAGAGCGTGACTCTCAACGGCAGCATGGGCAGCCGCCAGGCCCTGCTCGTCATCGATGGTGTGCCGCGTGTGGTTGCCGTCGGCGCAGCGTTTCAGGGCGTGCGCCTGGTGTCGCTGTCAGACACGCACGCCGAGGTGGAGGTCGGTGGCCGACGCCAGTTGCTGATGGCGGGTGCGAACCCGGTGCGGGTCGGCGCGGCCGACGCCGCATCCAGTGGCGGCGTCGGTGCAACCGAAATCGTGCTCACGGCAGGCAGCGGGGGACACTTCACGACAGCCGGCCAGATCAATGGCAAGGCCGTGACGTTCCTCGTCGACACCGGCGCGACCGCGATTGCGATGGGTCAGTCCGACGCCGACCGACTCGGCGTCAACTACAGAGATGCCCCGCGCAGCTTCGCCGGCACGGCCAACGGTCGCGTCCCGATCAGCCTCGTGACCCTGTCATCGGTGCGCGTGGGGGAAGTCGAGATCGCCAACGTGCAGGCGGTCGTGATGCCTACGGCCATGGAGCATGTGCTGCTCGGCAACAGCTTCCTGACCCGCTTTCAGATGAAGCGCGACAACGACGTCATGCGCCTGACCAAGCGGCCGAATTGACAGCCCCTGGCTCGCTGCGCTCGCGTCCCCCAAGGGGAGCTCGGGCCGCTTGGGAGCGGCCCGGCGCTGGCCCGAGTTGACAGCCCCAAGCGCGCTGCGCTCGCGTCCCCCGAGGGGAGCTCGGGCCGCTAGGGAGCGGCCCGGCGCTGGCCTGGGGTGTCAGGCCGGCTGCAAGAGCCCGCGTTTCTTGAGCATCGGTTCGATCTGCGCGGCACGGCCCCTGAACGCTACATAGGTCGCGCCGGGTTCGACGCTGTCGCCCGCCGCATAGATATGGCGCTGCAGGCGCGTCGCGGTGTCAGCGTCAAAGGGATTGCCAGCCTCGACAAATGCGTCGTAAGCGTCGGCGTCGAGCACCTCGGCCCACAGGTAGACGTAGTAGCCGGCCGCGTATCCCGAGCCCGCAAACAAGTGCTGGAAGTGCGTGAAGCGGTGGTTCACTCCGACGCCCGAGGGCAGACCGCGGTCGCGCAACATCTGGGCCTCGAAGGCCACGATGTCCTCGGGAACCTGCCCCCTGGGCAAGGCGTGCACGGCCATATCGATCAGCGCACTGGCGGTGTAGCGCACTGTTTCAAACGCCTGCCCGAACCGGCGTGCCGCAGCCAGCCGTTCGATCAGTTCGTCGGGGATCGGCTCACCCGTCTGGACATGCAGCGCATGCTGACGCAGCACCGCGGGTTCGCTCATCCAATGCTCGAACAGTTGTGAAGGCAACTCGACGAAGTCACGCAGCACGTTGGTGCCCGACAGCCGCTCGTAGCCGACGCTCGACAGCAGGCCATGCAAGCCATGCCCGAATTCGTGGAACAGGGTGCGGACGTCGTCAAACGACAGCAATGTCGGCTCGCCCGGCGCGGCCTTGGCGAAATTGTTGTTGTTGACGACGATCGGAATCACCGCACCGCCATTCCTGGACTGCTGGCGCAACGAACTCATCCAGGCGCCGCTGCGCTTGCTCGGTCGGGCGAAGTTGTCGTGCAGAAAGATGCCCGCGACCTGGCCATCGCGGTTGCGCATCTCGTAGGCCTTGACGTCCGCGTGATAGACCGGCAGGTCGGCACGCTCGACGAAGCGCACGCCGAACAGGCGCTCGGCGCAGTCAAAGGCGGCGGCCACCATGCGGTCCAGCGCAAAGTAGGGCTTGATCTCGGCATCGTCCAGGGCATACGTGCGCTGGCGCACCTTTTCGGCCCAGTAGCGCCAATCCCAGGGCTCGATGTCCTGCACGACGCCGGCGTCGCGCATCAGCGCCACGAGCTGGCCGCGTTCGTTCTCGAGCGCGGGCAACGCACGCTGCCAGACGTTGTCCAGCAGACGCTGCACTGCGCTGCGCTCACGGGCCATGGAATTGGTCAGCGCGAAATCGGCATAGCTGGGCAGGCCGTGCAACGCGGCCTGCTCGCTGCGCAGTTGCAGGATTTCGCGCACGATGGCCCGGTTGTCGCTGGCGCCTGCATGCTCGCCACGGCTCGTCCATGCGCGCCAGACCTGTTCCCGCAGGTCGCGCCGTTCGCTGAAACACAGAAACGGCACCAGCAGCGAGCGCGACAGCGTGATCACGTGGCCCGCCAGGCCACGCTCGGCTGCCGCCTGCTGCGCCGCCGCACGCAAGAACGCAGGCAGGCCCTCGAGGTCGGACTCACCCGCCAGCACCAGTCGGTAGGCGCTCTCGTCGGCCAGCACGTTCTGGCCGAACTGCGTGGTCAGCGCGGCCAGGCGTTCCATCAATGCGGCGTAGCGTTGCTGCGCGGCCGGCGCCAAGCGGGCCCCCGCGCGCACGAAATCGAGGTGCGTCTGCTCCAACAGGCGTTGCTGCTCTGGCGTCAGGCCCAGCGCGGCGCGCTGCTCGTGCAATGCGTCGATGCGCTTGAACAGCCCGGCATGCATGTAGACCGCACTGGAATGGGCGGCCATCGGTTCAGCCATCTCGCGTTGCGCGCGCTGCAGCTCCGCCGACGTCTCGGAGGCACACAGGTTGTGGAACACGTTGTCCAGACGCGCCAGCAACCGGCCCGAGGCATCGAAGCGGGCCACCGTATTGGCAAAGCTCGGCCCCTCGGGCTGGGCCGCAATGGCGTCGAGCTCGGTCTGGTGCTGCCGCATGGCCTCTCGCAGCGCGGGCTCGAAGTGCTCCGGGCGCAGCGCTGCAAACGGCGGCAATGCGTAGGGCGTGGCCCAGTCCTGCAGCAAGGGGTTGGCCGCAGCGGCCACCGCGGTGAAGTCGTCAGGTCGTTTCATGTGGTTGCCCCGTTTGATGCGCTCTACTTGCCCGCCTTGACAGCCATCTCGTCGTCCTCGAGGTAAGGGCGATTGGCACACTCGTTCAACCACAGCGCACGCGCCTCCTGTTGCGTGACACTGGCTGCAACGACAGTGGCATTGCGCTGATTCCAGTCGGCGACCGTGGCGTCGCGAGCAGTCGCACGCTCGTTGTAGGCCTTTGCGCTTTCTCGGTAGGCAGGCACCAGAGCGGCCTCGTCGGTGGCCAACGCCTCGCGCGTCTTGTGCAGCTTCTCGCGGTCGCCCTTCAACGCTTCCAGCATCTTTTCCTGCTGATCGCGCGGCGCACTCTCCACTGCGGCGCTGCGCTGATTGAAGGCCTCGATCTCGACTGCGTGCGCTCGCACGCGGCCTTCCCACTCACGCACAGCAACGAGTTTGCGGTCGAGTTCCGTGCGCTCGGCCCGCAGCGCCTCGCCAGAGGCCTTCAACGCATCGCGCTCGCTGTCCAGCGCCGGCCGTGCGCTGTCGATGCCCTTGGCGGCCTGGTTGACTTCGTCCAGTCGTTTCAGACAGCCGCGCAACTCGTCACGCGTCATCAGCTTGCCTCCGCCTGCCGCCTTGCCGCCGAGTGTCTTGCCCACGGGCTTGGGGGCCGGCTTGGCGGCGGTGCTCTGAGCCATGGCGACCGGGGCTGCGAACGCGAGACACAAACTGGCCGCGGCCAGGGTCGAAATTCGAAACGTCATTCACTCCTCGTGGGCGATGGTCTTCTGGCGCGCCTCGGCCAAGCGCGGATAGTGCGGCCGGGCGCAAAGGTGTGATGATGCCATCTTGAGCGGGGACTTCGCTCCGGTGAGCTCGTATTCGACCTATGGCAATCCCTGCGTCGCTATGCAAAATGGGCACCACCGTGCTGAAGCTGTTGAAGTGGCTCGTGGCCGTCGTCGTCGGCCTGGTTGCCGTGCTGTTTGTCGGCGGCTACGTCTTGTCGCCCAAGTTCACCGTGACACGCAGCGTCAACATTGCGGCACCTGGCGAGAGGGTCTACGCATTGATTGGCGACCCGCGCGAATGGAAGCGTTGGACCGTCTGGAACCGGCGCGATCCCTCGATGCAGATCAGCTACAGCGGCCCGCTGACAGGCGTCGGCGCCGGCTGGGCATGGCAGAGCAGGAGCGAAGGCGACGGTGAGATGCGCTTCACTGCCGCCGAGGTGAACCGGCGGCTGGCCTACGAGCTTTACTTCCCCGACTTCGGCCCGACGTCCATCGGGGCGCTGGAAGTCGCGGCCGACGGCGCCCAGACCAAGATCACCTGGACCATGAATGGCGAGATGGGCAGCAACCCGCTGTTTCGCTGGCTGGCGCTGTTCGGCGACCGGATGGTGGGGCCGGACTTCGAGGCGGGGTTGGCCAACCTGAAGGCCCTGGCGGAAGCGCCTTAGACGCCTACTCGCCGAGATAGGCCGCGCGCACCCGCGGGTCGGCCAGCAGGCCCTTGGCCTCGCCGCTCATCGTGATCTCGCCCGACTCCATCACATAGCCGCGATTGGCCAGTCCCAACGCGCGGCCGGCGTTCTGCTCGACCAGCAGAATCGTGGTGCCCTGCTTGTGGATGGCGTTGACGACCTCGAAGATCTTGTCGACCATGATCGGCGCCAGGCCCATCGAGGGCTCGTCCATCAGCAGCACCTTGGGTCGTGCCATCAGCGCGCGACCCATCGCCAGCATCTGCTGCTCGCCGCCGCTCATCGTTCCGGCGAGCTGCGCGCGCCGCTCCTTCAGGCGCGGGAAAATGCCAAAGACCTTGTCGATGTCGGCATCGATTTCCTTGTCGTCGCGCACGAAAGCACCCATCTGCAGGTTCTCCGTGATCGACATGCGGGCGAATACGCCGCGGCCCTCGGGCACCATCACCAGGCCCTGCTTGACCAACTCCCAGGCGCCCTGGCCCTTGATGGGTTTGCCCAAGTACTCGATCTCACCGGCCGCGACCGGCTGGATGCCCGTGATCGCCTTCAGCGTGGTCGTCTTGCCCGCGCCGTTGGCGCCGATCAGGCTGACGAGTTCGCCCTGCAGCACTTCGAAGCTGACGCCCTTGACCGCCTGAATCCCGCCGTAGGCGACCCGCAGATCAGTGACTTTGAGGAGAGTGGGTGCCATCGAACTTCCGATTGTCCTGAGCTTGCCAAGGAAGCCTCAGTGGGCCTTGTGTCCGGCGCCGAGGTAGGCCTCGATAACCTGCTCGTTTCTTTGCACTTCAGCGGGCGTGCCCTCGGCGATCTGCTTGCCGTAGTCGAGCACGGTGACGCGGTCACACAGACCCATCACGAGTTTGACGTCATGTTCGATCAACAGGATCGTGCGCCCGTCGTTGCGGATGCGGTCGATCAGCTCGCGCAACGTGACCTTCTCGGTCGCGTTCATGCCCGCGGCGGGCTCGTCGAGCGCGATCAGCTTGGGGTCGGTGGCCAGCGCGCGGGCAATCTCGAGCCGCCGCTGGTCACCATAAGACAAGGTGCGCGCCTTGTACTCTGCGTACTTCGCGATGCCGACATACTCGAGCAACTCGAGTGACCGGGCCGTGATGGCGGCCTCTTCGGCCTTGAACTTGGGCGTACGCAACACCGCGCCGATCAGTCCGGAGTGGGTGCGGACATGGCGCCCGACCATCACGTTCTCAAGCGCCGTCATGTCTGCGAACAGGCGGATGTTCTGAAAGGTGCGCGCGATCCCGTCCTTGGCCACCTGGTGCACGGCCTCGGGCTTGTAGGCCGCCCCCCCCAGCTCGAAGGTGCCGGCGTCGGGCGTGTACAGGCCGGTGATGACGTTGAAGAAGGTGGTCTTGCCCGCGCCGTTGGGGCCGATCAGGCCGTAGATCTGTCCGGGCATGATCGTCATGCCGACGTCGGACAGCGCCTGCAAGCCGCCGAAGCGTTTGGAGACACCCTGCACGTTGAGTACCGCGTTGCTCATTTGGCGTGCTCTTACTTGGCCGGCAGCGGTGAGGGCGCTGCCTTGCCATGCTCGCGCGCGGGCCACAGGCCACGCGGCCGCAACAACATGATCGAAATCATTGCACCGGCAATCAGCAGCTGGCGCAGGATCGATGCATCGAGTCGGCCGCCCGTCAGTTGCTGCAGAGGCCCTGCCACATAGCGCAGCACTTCCGGAAGCGCCGCCAGCAAGACCGCACCGAGGATCACGCCCGGCAGGTGTCCGATACCGCCGAGCACGACCATGGCCACGATCATGACGCTTTCCATCAAGCTGAACGATTCCGGCGAGACGAAGCCCTGGAAGGCCGCGAACATCGAACCCGAGACGCCGCCGAACGTGGCGCCCATGCCAAATGCAAGCAGCTTCATGTTGCGGGTGTTGATGCCCATCGCCTTGGCGGCGATCTCGTCTTCGCGGATCGCCATCCAGGCGCGGCCGATGCGCGACACCTCCAGCCGGTGGCAGATCACGACGCTGAGAACCACCAGGCCCAGGAACATGTAGTAATACAGTGTCACCGGGGGGATCGCAAAGCCGCCGATCTCGAGGCCCTTGCCGACATTGAAGCCCAGGATGTGCATCGAGTCGATGCGATCGAGCCCACGCGGGCCATTGGTGATGTTGAGCGGATGTTCGAGGTTGTTGAGGAACACGCGGATGATCTCGCCGAACCCGAGCGTCACGATCGCCAGGTAGTCGCCGCGCAGCTTCAGCACCGGTGTGCCCAGCAGCACGCCAACGAAACCGGCGACAAACGCCGCCAGCGGCACGATGAGCAGGAACGGCATGTGCAGGCCCGCAGGGAACAGCGCGGCGATCCAGGCGAAGTTCTCGGTCAGGTGCGGCGACGCCAGCAAGGCGTACATGTAGGCCCCGACGGCATAGAAAGCGACGAAGCCCAAGTCGAGCAGACCGGCGTAGCCGACGACGATGTTCAGGCCCAGGGCCAACAGCACGTAGAGCAGCGCCAGCGCCATGATGCGCACCCAGCCATGGCCGAACTGCTGGGCGAACAGCGGCAGGGCCATCAGCGCGAGCGCGGCCAGCATGAAGATGAACATCTTGTTTTTCATCGCGGAGTGCTCCTGGCCATCAGGCACGGTCAGCGACACGCTCGCCAAGCAGGCCCTGCGGGCGCAGCGTGAGCACGAGGATCAGCAGCGCGAAGGCAAAGATGTCGGCATAGTGGCTGCCGAGCACGCCGCCGGTGAGCTCACCCAGGTAGCCTGCGCCCAGCGCCTCGACCAGGCCGAGCAAGACACCCCCGACCACCGCGCCGGCCAGGTTGCCAATGCCCCCCAGCACGGCCGCCGTGAAAGCCTTGAGTCCCGGCAGGAATCCCATGGCATGTTGCACGGTGCCGTAATTCGCGGCCCACATCACGCCGGCCACGGCGGCCAGCGCCGCGCCAATGATGAAGGTGGCCGAAATGACCATGTCGGGACGCACGCCCATCAGGGCCGCCACGCGCGGATTCTCGGCCGTGGCTCGCATCGCGCGGCCCAGCTTGGTGCGGTTGACCAGGTAGGTCAGGCCCGCCAGGATCATCACGGTCAACCCCAGGATCAGGCACTGCGTGACGCTGATCACGGCCCCGCCGATATGCAGCGGCTCGCTCGGCAGCAGGATCGGATAGGGCTTGGGATTGGGCTTCCAGATGATCATGGCCAGCGTCTGCAGCAGCAGGCTCATCCCCATCGCCGTGATCAGCGGCGCCAGGCGCGGCGCGTTGCGCAGCGGGCGGTAGGCCAGCTTCTCGATCGTGAAGTTCAGCGCCGCGCAGATGATGATCGCGCAGATCAGCGAGATCAGCATCATGAGCCAGCCCGGCATACCCGTCTCGGCCAGCATGACAACCACGGTCCAGCTGCTCAGGGCGCCGACCATCAGCACCTCGCCGTGGGCAAAGTTGATCAGGTTGATGATGCCGTAGACCATGGTGTAGCCGAGCGCGACCAGCGCATACATGCTGCCCAGCACGAGGCCGTTGATGATCTGCTGCAAGAAGATGTCCAAGCGATGCTCCTGCGTCTGCTCTTGCGCGCGATTGTAGGCAGGCGCGATTTGTGCGCCCCGCAAGGATTACCCTCGCGAAGCGGCCCGCGCTGGCGTGGTCGTTGCGGCGTCAACCGCGGAGGTTCTTGAACGGCATCCAGGGCTTGCCCAGGCCCTGGGCGACGGCTTCGTGCACCACCGATCCGTCATGCACCGTCAAGCCTGCGGCCAGGTGTGCATCGTCTCTGCACGCCTGCCGCCAGCCCTTCGTGGCCAGCGCCAGCGTGAATGGCAAGGTCGCATTGTTGAGCGCATAGGTTGAGGTCCGCGGCACTGCGCCCGGCATGTTGGCCACGCAGTAGTGCACGATGCCGTCGACCTCGTAGGTCGGGTCGTCGTGGGTGGTGGCACGCGAGGTCTCGAAGCAGCCGCCCTGGTCGATGGCCACATCGACGATCACCGCGCCGCGCTTCATGCGCGACAGTTGTGCGCGCTTGATCAGCTTGGGTGCCGCAGCACCGGGCACGAGCACGGCGCCGACCACGAGATCGGCCTCGAGCACGGCCGCTTCGGTGGCGTCCAGGGTGGCGTAGACGGTCGTCGCGCGCCCGCCGAACAGCTCGTCCAATTCGCGCAGTCGCGTCAATGAACGGTCGAGAATCGTGATCTGTGCGCCCAGGCCCGCCGCCATGCGCGCCGCGTGCGTGCCAACCACGCCGCCCCCGATGACCACCACCTGCCCCGGCGCGACGCCCGGCACGCCGCCGAGCAGCACGCCGCGGCCGCCGCTGGCTTTTTGCAGCGCGACGGCGCCGACCTGCACGGCCATGCGGCCGGCGACTTCGCTCATCGGCGCCAGCAGCGGCAAGCCGCCGCGATCGTCGGTGATGGTTTCGTAGGCGATCGCGGTGCAGCCGCTCTTGAGCAGGCCCTCGGCCTGCTCGGGATCGGGCGCGAGGTGCAGGTACGTGAACAGGATCTGGCCCTTGCGCAGCATGGCGCACTCCGCCGGCTGCGGCTCCTTGACCTTGACGATCATGTCGGCCGCGGCGAAGACCGCGGCGGCGTCGGGCAACACCTGAGCGCCCGCTTGCCGATAGCTGTCGTCGCCGCAGCCGATGCCCGCACCGGCGCCGGCCTGTACCAGCACCCCGTGCCCGTGGTGCACCGCCTCGCGCACCGCCGATGGCGTCATGCCCACGCGGTACTCGTGATTCTTGACTTCCTTGGGTACGCCGATTTGCATGCAGTGAACTCCGTGGCCGGCGCCCATCGTGGCGCGCACCGCGTCGAAGAGGCTTTCAATCCGGGGCATGGGAAACCCGAGGTTTGTGCACGAATCTTCGAAGAACCGCCGAGAATCAAGTTTTCTGGCCGAAACCCATGGGGTTGAACGCATGAAAATTGACAAGATCGACCGCGAGTTGCTGCGCGCGCTGCAGGCCGACGGGCGCCTCTCGAACGCCGAGCTCGCGCCCCGGATCGGCCTGTCGCCCTCGGCCTGTTTTCGCCGCCTGCAGCGCCTCGAAGACAGCGGCGTGATCGCCGGCTATACCGCGATCCTCGATGGCGAAGCCATCGGGCGGCCGACCACGGTCTTCATCGAAGTCACGCTGGACAGCCAGGGTGGTGCCGCACTCGAGGCCTTCGAGCGCGCGGTGCAGGCCTGCCCGGACATTCTCGAATGCCACCTGATGTCGGGCGACTTCGACTACCTGCTGCGCGTGGCCGTGGCCGACATGCGCGACTACGAGCGCGTACATCGCCAGCAGGTGGCCGCCTTCCCGCATGTGGCACGGATCCGCACCGCCTTCGCGATGCGTTGCGTGATCGGCCGGCGCGGCTACGCGCTCTGATCGCCGTCCTGGGAAGCAGCCATGTTGGCCTGGCGAAGCTGCGCCAGCTTGTCGGCAATCTGCGCTTCCAGGCCGCGCGCGGTCGGGCGGTAGAACTGCGGCGGGCTCATGCCCTCGGGGAAGTAGGTCGCGCCCGCGGCAAAACCTTCGGCCTCGTCATGCGCGTAGCGGTAGCCGCGACCATAGTCGAGCTCTTTCATCAGCTTCGTCGGCGCATTGCGCAGATTCAGGGGCACCGGCCGCGAGCCATCGGCCGCCACGAAGGCGCGCACTTCGTTCCAGGCGGCGTACACCGCATTGGATTTCGGCGCCACTGCGAGAAACACGACCGCCTGCGCCAGCGCGAGTTCGCCCTCCGGAGAGCCCAGGCGCTCATAGACTTCGGTCGCGTCCAGCGCCATGCGCAACGCGCGCGGGTCGGCCAGGCCGATGTCCTCGCTGGCCATGCGCAGCACGCGACGCGCCACATAGCGCGGGTCGACGCCGCCGTCGAGCATGCGCACCAGCCAGTACAGCGCGGCATCGGGGTCGCTGCCGCGCACGCTCTTGTGCAGCGCCGAGACGGTGTCGTAGAACTGCTCGCCGCCCTTGTCGTAGCGGCGCAGCTGCGCGCCGAGCGCTCGCTCCAGCAAGGGCTCGTCAACCTCTACAGCCGTGCCGGCGACCGCAGCCAGGTTCTCGACCGCGTTGAGCAGTCGCCGCGCGTCGCCGTCGGCATAGGCGACAAGGCGCTCGCGCGCAGGATCGGTGAATTCCGGCAAGGACAACGCAGCGCGCGCGCGCTCGAGCAGTTCGGCCAGCTCATCGACCGCCAGCGGCTGCAGCACATGCACCGTGGCGCGCGACAACAGTGCCGAGTTGACCTCGAACGACGGGTTCTCGGTCGTCGCACCGATGAAGGTGAACAGGCCGGACTCGACATGCGGCAGAAAGGCATCCTGCTGCGCCTTGTTGAAACGGTGCACTTCGTCGACGAAGACGATGCTGGCGCGGCCGGCGCGGCGCGCGACCTGCGCGCGATCGACCGCTTCGCGAATGTCCTTGACGCCACCGAGCACCGCGGAGATGACGACGAACTCGGCCTCAAACGCGCCCGCCACCAGCCGCGCGAGAGTCGTCTTGCCCACGCCCGGCGGACCCCACAGGATCATCGAATGCAGCCGCCCGGCGGAGAAGGCCGCCGCCAGCGGTTTCCCCGGCGCCAGCAGGTGGCGCTGCCCGATCACGTCGGCCAGCGTGCGCGGTCGCAGGCGCTCAGCCAAAGGCGCATTGCCCAGCGCGGGTGGCAACGGCGCCATCGATGCATCGTCGTCGAACAGCGAAGCGGACATGGTGCAGCGATTGTCGCAGCGCACTCGTGCGTGACAGCCGCCGCCCGAAACGCAATGCGATGATCTCGGGATGAATCGCCACCTGCTGTTGCTGGCCCTGTGCCAAGGCCTGTTCCTGACCAATAACGTGGTCTTCATCGCCGTCAACGGCCTGGTCGGCCTGTCGCTGGCCCCGCAAAGCTGGATGGCGACATTGCCCGTCACGGGCTACGTCGTGGGCGGGGCCTTGTCGGCAGGTCTGGTGGCGACCACGCAGCGGCTGTGGGGGCGCAAGCGCTCCTTCCAGTTCGGACTGGTGGTTGCCGCGCTGTCTGCCGTGCTGTGCGCCTACGCCGCGATCACGAAGAACTTCTGGCTGCTGGTGGCCGCCACCGTGATCGCCGGGTACTACAACGCCAATGCCGCGCTGTACCGATTTGCCGGGCCCGAGCTGGTGGCGCCAGCACTCAAGGAGCGCGCCATCTCGCTGGTGCTGGCCGGTGGCATCGTGGGCGCCTTTGCCGGCCCGAACCTGGCCAATGCCACGCGCTCGATGATGGAAGTACCGTTCGCCGCGGCCTATGTGGCGTTGGTCGTGGTCGCCCTGTTGTCGCTGACGGCTCTGTCGATGATCCGTTTCCCTGCACATGTGGCGCCCAAGCCCGGCGCCGGCAGTGGCCGGCCCCTGGCCGAGATCGCGAGCCAGCCTGTGTTCGTGGTCGCGGTGATCGCCGCGGCGCTGGGCTACGGCGTGATGAGCCTGCTGATGGCCGCCACGCCGATCGCGATGCAGCACCACGGCCTGCCTTTTGCCGACGCTGCGCTGGTGCTCGAGTGGCATGTGCTGGGCATGTTCGTGCCGAGTTTCTTCACCGGCCACCTGATCAAGCGCTTCGGCGCGCTATCGATCATGGCCATCGGCGTACTGCTCAACTTTGCATGCATTGCCGTGGCGCTTTCGGGCATCGAGCTGATGCAATTCCTGATCGCGCTGTTTGTGCTCGGCGTGGGCTGGAACTTCCTCTATGTCGGCGGCAGCACCCTGCTCACCGACACCTACCGGAGCGAGGAGAAGAACAAGGCCCAGGGTGCGATGGACTTCTGCGTCTTCTCGACCATGGCGATCACGTCATTCGCCTCGGGCGCGCTGGTCACGACGCAGGGCTGGACCTGGCTCAACGTCGGCTCGCTGCTGCCGACGGCGCTGATCGGCGTCGCGCTGGTATGGCTGGTCGGCGTGCGCCGCCGCACCGCGCAGGCCGCTGCGTAGCTTACTGGGCGAGAACTTCAACGCCCTTGGGTGGCACGAAGCGAAAGGCCTCCGGGCCGATCGCGACGTTGGTGACAACGTCGCTGAAGCTCAGCAAAGAGCGCTGGCCGAAGCCGTCAACCAGTTCAATGGCGGCAAGGGTCTTGCCTTTGAAACCCACCTTCAACGACTGCAGATTCGCGCTGTCGTCCTTCGCGCGCGGCGTGGCCCCAACCCACTCGAGGCCCTGCCCCGCTGGCAGCGCGCGCAACTCGAAGTCCTTTTCCAGTGACGCACCGGCAAGCAGGGCCGCCGGTGTGGCGCCCAAGGCTTTGTCCATGGGGCGCACGGTCGCCTGCTGCAGGTCGGCGTCGTAGAGCCAGACCTTCTGGCCATCACCAACGATCAACTGCTCGAAGGGCTTGGTGTAGCTGAAGCGGAATCGGTTGGGCCGCGCAAACTCGAAGCTGCCACTGGAAACCTTCTTCTTCGCGCCGTCAGGCGACGTGACGACCTGCGTGAACGCCGCGCGGCCGGTCTTGGCCTCGCGCGCGAACTCGCGCAACGCATCGACGGCATCGGCCCATGTTGAACTCGCCAGCGCAGCGAGGCCAAGAGCCAAGCAAACGCCGCGGAACCGGCTTTGCCGGGCCGCTGGCGTGCCTTGCAGGCCGCATGGCCGCGAGACACGGCCATTCCTCGGCCCGTCCAACCCGACGCAGGTCGGCTTGGAGCCGCGGGCCTCGGCCCCCTTGAGGGCGAGCGGCGCAGTCGCTTCGGGGGGGAGCCTATTCATGCCGCGGCACCAGCAGGTCGCGGTTGCCGTTGGTGGCCATGCTCGAGACCAGCCCCGATTTCTCCATCTGCTCGAGCAGGCGCGCGGCGCGGTTGTAGCCGATGCGCAGGTGCCGCTGCACCAGCGAAATGGAGGCCCGCTTGTGCTGCAACACGATCGAGACGGCCTGGTCGTACATTGGGTCGGCTTCTCCGTTGGGTTCGCCGGGCGCTCCGGGTTCTCCGGCCTCGCCCTCTAGCGTGCCGCCTTCGAGAATGCCCTCGATGTAGTTCGGCTCGCCGTGGCTCTTCAGATAACTCACAACGCGGTGCACCTCTTCGTCGCTGACAAAGGCACCGTGCACGCGCATCGGCGTGGGCACGCCTGCCGGCGCCGACATGTAGAGCATGTCACCCTGCCCCAGCAGCGCCTCGGCGCCCATTTGGTCGAGGATGGTGCGGCTGTCGATCTTGCTGCTGACTTGGAAACTCAGGCGCGTAGGAATGTTGGCCTTGATCAGGCCGGTGATCACGTCCACGCTGGGCCGCTGCGTGGCCAAGATCAAGTGAATGCCTGATGCACGGGCCTTTTGCGCCAGGCGCGCGATCAGTTCCTCGATCTTCTTACCCACCACCATCATCAGGTCGGCCAGTTCATCGATCACGACCACGATCTGCGGCAGCCGCTGCAGCGGCTCGGGCGCCTCTGGCGTCAAGCTGAACGGATTGGGCAGCATCTCGCCGCGCTCTGCCGCTTCGTCGATCTTGCGGTTGTGGCCCGACAACTGGCGCACGCTGAGCTTGCTCATCAGCTTGTAGCGGCGCTCCATCTCGCCCACGCACCAGGTGAGCGCATTCGCGGCCTGCTTCATGTCCGTGACCACCGGGCACAGCAGGTGCGGGATGCCCTCGTAGACGCTCATCTCGAGCATCTTCGGGTCGATCAGGATCAGGCGCACATCGCGCGCCTCGGCCTTGTACAGCAGCGACAGGATCATCGCGTTGATACCCACGCTCTTGCCCGCACCGGTGGTGCCAGCCACCAGGCAGTGCGGCATCTTGGCCAGGTCGGCCACGACCGGCAGGCCGACGATGTCCTTGCCCAGCCCAATCGTCAGCTGCGAGGCGGCATCGTTGTAGACCTGCGAGCCAAGAATCTCAGCCAGGCGGATCATTTGTCGCTTGGCATTGGGCAATTCGAGCGCCATCGTCGTCTTGCCGGGAATCGTTTCGACGACGCGGATGCTGACCAGGCTGAGCGAGCGCGCCAGATCTTTCGCCAGGTTGACCACCTGCGCGCCTTTGACGCCGGTGGCCGGCTCGACTTCGTAGCGCGTGATCACCGGTCCCGGCGACGCTGCCACGACGCGCACCTCGACGCCGAAGTCCTTCAACTTCTTCTCTATCATGCGCGAGGTCATCTCGAGCGACTCTGGCGTCACGCTCTCGACCCGGCCGGGAGCGGCGTCAAGCAGGTCGACCTGGGGCAACCGCGTGTCGGCCAGTTCGCTGAACAGCGGCTTCTGCCGCTCCTTGGCAACACGCTCGGACGTCGCCGGTGCGGCCAACGGCTTGTCTATGACCGTCGGAATGTGGTCCTCGACCGCCAGGCGCTCGACTTCGACGACATGCTCGCGCTCGCGCTGAGCCTCCATGCCCAGCCGCCGGTCCTCGGCACGCTCGCGTCGGGCTTGCCGGCGCTCCTTGAAGGTGTCGATGCGCTCGCCCAGGGCCTCGGCCAGCCGCAGCCACGAAAACCGCAGCGCCAGCGCCATGCCGGCGACCAGAACCGCGATCCACAGCACGCCGGAGCCGGCAAAACCCAGCCATTGCACCGACTGCGGACCCAGCGAGTAGCCCAGCACGCCCCCGGCGTGACCCGGCAGCAGTGCCTCGAAGCGGTACAACCGCGTCGATTCGAGCGCGGTGCTCGCGGCCATGAGCAGGCACAACCCGAACCAGAACGCGGCCCGGCTGCCGGGATGCGGTGGCTCACCGCGCAGGCTGCGCGCCAGCGCCGACAGCCAGGCGCGGGCCGCCACCAGCGGCAACCACCAGACGGAGTGCCCGAGCATGAACAACGCAAAGTCCGACGTCCAGGCACCGAACTGGCCGGCCTTGTTTCGCAGTGCCTCGCCCGTGCCCGAGGTCGAGAACCCGGCGTCGGCGACGTGATGCGTCACCAGCGCGAGCAGCGCCAGCAACCAAAGCACGGCTCCGGCGAGCAGCCAGAGTTGGCGCCGCATCGGCATCGCGGCCGGGCCGGAAGTGGCGCCACCTGCGGCCACGCCCGCGCCGTCGGCGCGCAGCGATCCAAGAGGAAAGGTCATGCCGGAATTGTCGCCCAACGGGGCGTCCGGGCCTGGGCGGCGCTCAGTCGTTGTTCAGGCGCTGCTTGATGACGACCGAGCCGTTCTCCTGCGTCTCGATCACGCCGCGCTGTTCCAGGTCCTTCATCACGCGGCTGACCATTTCCCGCGACGCGCCCACCACCTTGGCCATGTCCTGGCGCGACACCTTGTTGCGAATCAGTTGCACGCCGCCCACGTCTTCGG
>JANOPR010000178.1:0-3925 GCA_031421955.1 Burkholderiales bacterium | reverse complement strand
GGCAGTGGCCTCGCAGCCGATTGCCTCGCCCGCCGTGCGCGCGCGCGCCTGGGAGCTGGGCATCGAGCTGAAGGACGTGGCCGCCAGCGGCACGGCAGGTCGCATCGTGCAGGCCGACCTCGACGCCCATCTCGCCAGCGGCGCGCCGCGCACAAAGCCGCGGGTCACCTCAGCGCCGCGTGCGCCCTCGGCACCCGGCGCCACGCATGAAGAGAAGATCGTCGGCCTGCGGCGCAAGATCGCGCAGAAGATGCAGGAGGCCAAGCGCCGCATTCCGCACTTCAGCTATGTTGAGGAGGTCGACGTCACCGAAGTCGAGGCCCTGCGCGCGCGGCTCAACGCGAAGTGGGACGCCGAGCGCGGGCACCTCACGCTGCTGGCCTTCCTGATCCGCGCCGTGGTGCTCGCGGTGCGCGAGTTCCCGCAGGTCAATGCGCGCTTCGACGACGAAGCCGGCGTGCTCACGCGACACGACTCCGTGCACATGGGTGTGGCCACGCAGACCGACGCCGGCCTGATGGTGCCGGTGCTGCGCGACGCACAGGCGCAAGACCTGTGGGCCAACGCTGCCGAGGTGGTGCGCCTGGCCGACGCCGCGCGCAGCGGCCGCGCGGTGCGCGACGAGCTGAGCGGCTCGACGATCACGATCACCAGCCTGGGCCGCCTGGGCGGAATCATGTCCACGCCGATCATCAACCACCCCGAGGTGGCGATCGTCGGCGTCAACCGCATGGCGCTGCGGCCGGTGCTGCGCGAGGGCGCGGTCGTGGCGCGGCAGATGATGAACCTGTCGTCCTCGTTCGACCACCGCGTGGTCGACGGCGCGATCGCGGCGGCCTTCATTCAGGCCGTGCGCGAGCATCTCGAGCATCCGGCCACGCTGTTCATCGACTGAGCGTCGAGTGGGCTACGGCGGTGGACGCGGCGGGCGCGCTGCGTAGTGAGTGTCAGCAATCTGCGCTGAACCGGCCGGTGATTTCACGGGTTCGGTCGACGGCCTCCGACCCCAAGCGGAACTATAAGTACCGCGATTCGCTCCCGCAAAGCTGGCATTCAATGGCCATTGGGTGGGAGCCTGACAAGCGCCTGCCTCGCTGCCTACAGCCTAGCGATGTCGGGCGCCGCGCCGCCGAGCCAGGCCCGCCCGTAAGCCTTGCGCGCCAGGGCCTCGGCCTTCGCGTTGCCCTTGCGCTTGTAAACCTCTGCCAGGCCGGCCAGCGCCCAGCCGTTGCTGCGCACGCGGCTCAGCGAATCGCGCAGAGCCTTCTCGGCTGCATCGAGCTTGCCCTGCCGCAGGTAGACCGAGCCCAGCGACTGGCGGATCGGGTAGTACCAGTAGGGCGGCTCCATGTAGGCGAGCGCGTCTTCGATCGCGATCGCCTCCTCGTAGGCCTTCGCCGCCCCGGGGAGATCGCCTTGCGCGTCGGCGAGGCGCGCGCTCGCGACCAAGCGCGCCGTCTGCACGATCTCCTTGCCCGGCACTGCCGAATCGGTGTAGGGCTTGAATTCCGCCTTCTGCTCGATTGCGGCGATGGCGTCGATCTCGCGCCGTGCGCCGGTCGCGTCCTTCTTCGCCGCGAAGGCGAGTGCGCGTGCGTAGTGCGCCAGCGCGGACACCAGCACCTGCTCCTTCGGTGGCGCCTTCAAGGCGAGGATTGCCTCGGGCGCGCTGAATTGCGTGTGGGCCAGGTAAGGTGCGGCCTTGATGGGTTCCAACACCGCGAACTGCGCGATCACCGTGTCGGACAGCGATGCGTCGAGCTTGCCCGCGGCATCGATCGCGGTCGGGCCGTCGCCACCCATCTGCGCCGAGACCAGCACGAAGTGGATGTTGTGTGGGTAGTAAGCCGACCTGTACATCGGGTCCGAGGGCGAGGTCTTGAAGTACTGTTCGTCGACGGCCATCGCGCGCTTGTTGATCTCCAGCGACTCCTTGTACATGCCGACGCGGTAGTAGATGTGGGCCGGCATGTGCACGACGTGTCCCGCGCCCGGCATCAACTCGGCCAGCCGTCGCGCGGGCGGCAGCGCGCGATCGGGCTTCGTCGACGCCTCCACCGCGTGGATGTAGAGGTGGATCGCTCCCGGGTGATTTGGATTGCGTGCGAGCACCTTCTCCAGCGCCGCGAGCAGCTCGCCGGCACGGCCCTTGGGTTTCGCACCCCCCGCCTCCCAGTAGTCCCAGGCCTGCGTGTCCATCACGGACTCGGCGTAGAGTGCGAGGATCGTGTCATCGCCCGGATACTTGGCGACCACCGACTTCATCGCGTCGGCGAAGGCCAAGTCGAGAGCGGCGCGCTCGGCCTTCGGGTCGGCCGAGTAGCGCTTCTCGAGAGCCGCGATCAACGCGCGATCCTTCGCTGGCGCGCCGGGTGCCAGTTCGACAGCCTTGGCGAGCGCGGCCAACGCCGGCGGAACCGCCTCGGGCATCATCGGCGCGTTGATATTCGGCCCGAGTACCAGCGCTTCGCCCCACCACGCCATCGCCAGCTTGGGGTCCAGTTTCTGCGCGGTCTGGAAAGCGCGCTGAGCCTCGGCGTGGTTGAACGCGAAGGCCCAGCGGATGCCTTGGTCGAAGTAGGCCTGCGCCTTCGTGTCGCGCGTTCCCACCTTCAAGGACAACGTGCCCAGGTTGTCATACAGCGGCACGTCGCCGCCCGCTGCCTGCATGGGCTGCGGCTTGAAGGGCCGGGTCTCGGTTTGCGCGAGGACCAGCGCCTGAAGCAAGGGCGGACGTCCGGCGGCGGCTGGCGCGCAGACGTTGCCTGGTTCGGAGAGCAACGGGTCGTAGGCCCCACGGCTGGAGGGCTCGATACCGCGGCTCATCATCCGATCGACCGCGCTAAACAGGCCAGCCGGCGTCAGGTCCGTTGCAATACCGCGCAGGGGGATGAGTGCTGGCTGCCTCTCGAAGGCGCCGACACTCCCGTCCCGCTCGGTGTCCGCACGCCCCGCTGCGCAAGCCAGCGTGAAGACCAATGCAGCGATGGTGGACAGCCGAGGGCGACGCGTTCTCGTGCAGGGGGCGCATGACAAGCCAGGTCGCCAACCAGATCCAATGAACGTGGAGGGTGCATCCATGTCTTTCTCCTTTGGGCCGTCGAGGGCGCTTGCCGAGGAACGGCGGGCCAGTTGAGCAGACACCGAGCGCGCATTGAGAGCGGCTATGGCGCTGCGCGCCGCAACGGCAAAATCGATGTTGCGCGTCCTGGACCCCACAGTCCAGTCGGGGGTCCCGAAAACAACCCTGAAGTCGGGTTGCTTCTAGGGGGAAACCCATTCGCCCCCCCCATTGGATCCGGCACAGGCTCAGTGCCGACTGAAGCCCCCTGTGTGGCCGGGCAGTGAATTCACGCAGGTCCTTCGTACATTGGGCACCGCATGAAGAAGCGCTTCCTTTCGCCTGACAACTCGCCCCATTTCCGATGCTCGAAGACCCACAACTGTGAACGGGGGAACGCTGCTTTCCTAGGTGACCAGCCACGATGCAGTGAAGCTGCCGTTCGCGACCGACTGGAACTGGCCGGGACGATCCAAAGCGGAGCTCAAATTGGCCGGCGTAGACCGGTCATCCAAGGCGGGCCGGCAGGGAAAATTCTGAGCAGGCCACCAAGGGCCGGTTATGGCCGGCAGCGTGAGACCGGCCCGCGGTCAAGCCGACATTCCCCGACGGCGATACGTTCAGAGACTTCGAGCGCACCACACTAGATCAAGCAGCCGGCTGCCGCAACACCAGCGTCAGGATGTCGTAGCTGGCCACCACCTCATCTAACTGGTTAGTCACCTGCACATCCCAGGCCACCACGCCTTGGGCGGGCTGGTCTTTGCGCGGCGGTCTTGCGGTCTTGCGCTTGGCGGTGAGGCGGGCGCGGATGGTGTCGCCAATGGCCACCGGTTTGACGAAGCGCAGCGTGTCCAGGCCGTA
>JANOPR010000177.1:0-4661 GCA_031421955.1 Burkholderiales bacterium | reverse complement strand
TTGACGCGCGGTGCGCGTTCGGGGTTCAATTCAAACATGCCAACGTGCCGCATGCACACCGTGAACAGCCATTGCAGCCGACCTCGCGCCGACACGATCCATCGCGTCGAAAAGCGGGTTATTGCCCAGTCTCGTTAGGCGGCACGTCTTTACTTAGGAGAATAACCATGGATGAAACGAGACGCGATTTCCTGAAGGGTGCCGCCGCCGCAACTGTGGCCGGCACACTCGCTCAAGGGCGGGCGCTTGCGCAAGGCGGCGCGAGCATCGAGCCCGGCGATCGCGTGTATATCACCAACGAGGACTCGAATACCATCACGGTAATCGACCCGCGCAGCAACACGGTCGAGACCACCATCAACCTGACCAGCTTTGACGAGGACGCGCGTCCGCCATTCCGTCTGGTGACCGGCGGGGTAATGCCGACGCACGCGGCAATGATCCACAAGCCGCTCTATCACGGCTGCATCGACGCGCACGGCGCGGTGCCCTCGCCGGACGGCGGGTTCCTCGCCACCAGCGGCCGCGGCTCGAGCAACATCTACCTCATCGACGCCGTCAACAAGCAGGTGGTGGGCAACACGCCCAACCCGCTTGCCGGGCCCAACACCAATGCCGACCGGCTTTCAAGCGGCATTCTCATCGGCCGCGAGCCGCACGAGCCGACCTTCACACGCAACGGCAAGGAACTGTGGGTGACACTGCGCGGCGAAGATCGCATCGTCATCCTCGATGTGGATCGCGCCATGCGCCAGGCAGCGGGTGTCGAGTCCGGCGCGATCCTCCGCTTCATCAACACCATCAATGGACCCGCGCAGGTCTGGTTCGACGCCAAAGGCGCGCTCGCATTCGTCGTGAGCCAGAAGGTGTCGAAGGTCGATGTGTTCCGCGTCAATCCGGATGCGAACGGCTATTCGCGGCCGGAACGGCTGACGACGATTGACATCTCCGCCCAGGACAAGCCGGCATTCACGCCCTTTATCAAGACCTCGCCGGATGGCAAGGAGATCTGGTTTTCCCACAAGCTCGCTGACATGGTGTCGGCGCGCTCGACGACCGATCCCTTCGGTTTCCTCGACGCAGTGCCGCTCGGCAATCTGGCGCGACCTAATCACGTCGAGTTCGTCGATAACCGCAAGGGCAAGGTGGTGTACGCAAGTCTTGCGCGCGTGGACGACAACGGTCCGGGCGGCGTCGCCGCCAGCCAAATCGCCATCATCGACCGCGGCGCTGCGCCCGGAACGCGCAAGGTGGTGGGGACGTTCTTCTCCCGCGCGCGCGAGGCACACGGCATCTGGACCAACCCGGCGAACGACCTGCTCTACATCGCGCACGAGCAGGACGAACTGCCGGGTACGCCCAACGCCGGGCAGACCTGCTGCTCCGCGTTCGACGTGTCCGATCCCTTCAGCCCGAAATTCATAGCGCAGATCCCGCTCGGCGCGCTGAAACTGCCCTCAGGCGAGCTGCGCAACAAGAAGAGCATCAACCTGGTCTATGTGAGGCCGGGGTACAAGGGCCAGACGGCATAGGAGGCACGGCGATGCGATGGATACTGTTGTCGCTGGGACTCATTTGCGGGACGGTGTTCGCACAGCACCAGCACCACGTCATGCGCGAGGGCGATTCGCCCGCGCGCTACGGCGCGACATTCGCGCGCTTCGCATCCGACATGGATGCCGGCATGGACAAGATGATGCGCGACATGCACGCGCCGGGTTACGCCGGCAATGCGGACGTCGATTTTCTCGCGATGATGATTCCGCACCACGAGGGCGCTGTGGAAATGGCGCGGCTGGTGCTGATCCACGGCCGTGATCCACTTACGCGCAAGCTCGCCGAGGAGATCATCGCGAGCCAAGTTGTCGAAATCGAGGGAATGAAACGGCGCCTTGCGATCCTGCGCGCCAAACCCGGCCCGGTGCAGGGCGAGTTCCCCGCGCTCGGCGGCACGCGCGGACTCGGCCAGTAATCCTGGCTGCAGTAGGAACCGATTTACTCGCGTTTGCCGCGGACGGTGACGTGAACAATTGCGATGATCAGACGAATTGGAAATCGCCGACTACGAGCGCGGACAGCAGGCCCAGATCTTCCCTTGGCGCACTTGTACCTCGATTAATGGGGATGACGCCTGTGAGGCCTAGGGCCAGAGGCAACTTCAAGCCCGTGGGTTGGATAGGTGCTCCGGACCGCTTCTTCGCTCAACAAGACCGAACGGCTATCGATGCGCCACAAAGCGAATCGCTGTTACGCCATGCGCTGGTAGTACAAATTCTGCGGGTGCTTGGCTTCGGCGAAGAACAGCCAGCGCTCGGCCAGCAGGCCCAGGTACTGCAGCAGCGTGGCGGCGACGAGCGCGGTGGCCGGCGCGCTCGACAGCACCGTCACCAGCGACGCCAGCAGCAAGCCCAGCGGCAGCGCGAACGCGCCGCCCAGGCACAGCTTGCGCAGGCGGCGCAGCGCGCCGTCGCTGCGGCCATGGAAGAACTCGCGGGTGTTGAACGAGCCGCCCATGAAACCTTGCGACGTCTGCTCGATGTGGCGGTGCTTGATGCCGATTGCGGTTTGCAGCGTCGACTTGGGCACCAGCCGCGCGTTGCGTCGCCACGCGGCCGCGCGGCCCAGCAATGCCAGCAGCGTGAAGGCGATCGCGCCGACGACGAAGAAGTGCACGCGTTCGGGCCAGGCCAGCGCGGCAATCGCCGCGGCCAGGGTGAAACCGTTGGCGCAGCCGAGCAGGGTGAAATTGATCGGCGTCAGCGGCGTGGCCCATTCGGCGAGGAAGCGGATGCACGCGTAGATCATTCCAGTGCACAAGAACAGCGCCAGCGCCGCCAGCGCGGCCAGCGCGCCGAGTGCGAATGCGGCCTCGTGTGCACGCGCATGCGCCAGCGCGTAGGCCAGCGTCAACGCCAGAAAGGCCGGCAACACGATGACCTCGCGCGACAGCCAGGAAGTGCGCCACATTGCGGCGCTGCGCCAGGCGCGCTCTGGCCGGCCGAGGTGGAAGAACGAGGCCAGCAGGCCGGCGCCGCCCAGCACCACGGCCGCCGCCGCGCCCGCGGCATAAAAGCTGGTGTCGCGTGCAGCATTGAGCCCCTGCCACGGGTCGGCCCATTCGGCGGCAAACAGCGCCAGCACCAGGCCCTGCGCGGCACCGGCCAGGGTGGTGAAGAGAACGACGGAGAGGGCGGGATGCATGCGGGCAGTGCCTTACCAGGACGTCACGTCGTCGAGCGCCGGATCGCTGAGCGACGGTTTGGGCAGCAGGCCGTCCTTCTTCAATGGGTTGTCGGCGCGCTGCAGCTGATCCGGGTGCGCGCTCATCGGGGTGCGCCGGCGCGGCAGGTAATGGTTGGCGGGGTGGGTGCCCCATTCGGGCATCAGCGCGTAGCCGCCGCGGTCGCGGATCGCCTGCGAGGCTTCTGAGGCTTCGTCGTGGATGTCGCCGAAGATGCGCGCGCTGGTCGGGCAGGCCAGCACGCAGGCGGGCTTGCGGTCGCGCTCGGCCAGGGCGGGGTCGTAAATCCGGTCGACGCACAGGGTGCACTTGGTCATCACCTTCTTCTGCTCGTCGAACTCGCGCACGCCGTAGGGGCAGGCCCAGGCGCAGTACTTGCATCCGATGCACTTGTCGTAATCGACCAGCACGATGCCGTCTTCCTTGCGCTTGTACGAAGCGCCGGTCGGACACACCGGCACGCAGGGCGGGTCTTCGCAGTGGTGGCAGCTCTTGGGGAAGTGCACTGTCTGGGTGTCGGGGAACTCGCCGATCTCGAAGGTCTGCACCCGGTTGAAGAAGGTCCCGGTCGGGTCCTTGTCATAGGGGTTGAAGTCGGCCAGCGTGCCGGCCGCACCCGAGGTGTTCCATTCCTTGCAGGAGGTGACGCAGGCATGGCAGCCGACGCAGACATTGAGGTCGATGACCAGGGCGAGTTGGGTCATGACAAACCTTCAACCCACGCACACGCCGCCGCCAGGCCCGGGGGAGTGCGGGCTGGCTCGCCCCGGCCCGGCGCTCGGCCTGGTCCGGTGACGCCATGCTGAGAATTCATGTCGATCGCTCCCCCACGCACATCCCGAACTGCGACGCGTGAAGCGCTGCAGCGGGGGGCTGCTTGCGGCCCCTGGGGGACTCTCGCCGTCCGCTTTTTCGCGCGCTTCGTTCGGCGCAGCAAAGTCGCGCCCGGGCAGGCGGCAGCGCTTCGGCGAGGCGGTCGGTGAGTACACCGACTGCCTTGCGGTGCTCGGGTTTGTGGCCCCGTTGCGTAACTCCCTGCGCTCGCTGCGCTCGCTGCGGTCGAACAGACGCAACGAGTCAGATCACGAAGCGCGCTGCGCGCGCGGCCACAAGAACTCCGCTCCTCATGCCTTGCAGGCCGCGCCGGGCGCAGAGGCCCGGCCCCTCGCCAGGCACAAACAGTCCACTGGACTGTTTGTGTCCGGGCTCAGCCTCACAGGCGCGCCCGGCGGCGGCCCGGCCTCGCCCTTGCGAGAAACAGTGGCGGCGTGCGATGGTCGAGAACACTGCCGTCTCCTCAGCGACTGGACGTTCAATGTCGATAACCACCTCTGTCTCGGCAAGGCCGTGGGCCGGCCAGTGTCGAGGTGAGTCATGCGACAGCGAGGAGCGGAGTGCCGAGGTCGGCGCGCGAAGCGCG
>JANOPR010000176.1:0-6229 GCA_031421955.1 Burkholderiales bacterium | reverse complement strand
GGCTCCAAGGGCATCGCGCCCGAGATGAAGAAGTTCCAGGACTTCATCCTGCGCCTGCGTTACGCGCAGGTGCCGGTGGTCAGCGCCGTCCGCGGCATCGCCCTGGGCGGCGGCTGCGAGCTGGCGGTGTATTCGGCGCGCCGCGTCGCGGCCATGGAGAGCTACATCGGCCTGGTCGAAGTCGGTGTCGGCCTGGTGCCGGGCGCCGGCGGCCTGGCCTACATTGCGCGCCGCGCCGCCGAGATGGCCTCGGCCGGCAATGCCAACGCCGACATCCAGAAGTTCCTGATCGACGGCTTCACCAGCGCAGCGATGGCCAAGGTGGGAACGAGCGCGATCGAGTCGCGCAAGCTCGGCTACCTGCTGTGGAGCGACGTGATCGTGCCGCACAAGGACGAGTTGCTGTTCGTGGCCATCGCGCAGGCCAAGGCGATGTTCGCCAGCGGCTACCGCGCCCCGGCCCGCTCGGTGTTCCCGGTGGCCGGGCGCAACGCGATCGCCACCATCAAGGGCCAACTCGCCAACATGCGCGACGGCGGCTTCGTCAGCGCGCACGACTTCCACATCGCCTCGCTGATCGCCGACGTGGTGTGCGGCGGCGATGTCGATGCCGGCTCACTGGTCACGGAGGAGTACCTGATGGCGCTGGAGCGCAAGCACTTCTGCAGCCTACTCGACCACCCGAAGACGCAAGAACGCATCATGGGCATGCTGTCCACCGGCAAGCCCGTGAGGAATTGACCACCCCCGTTGCGGCTGCGCCGCTCCCCCTCAAGGGGGCGACGCCAGCGGACCGGCAGAGCCGGATCCGCGGCGTCCGCTGAGACAAACCGTGAACTTCGTGGAGAAACTGTGATGACCAAGCAAGTGCAAGACGCCTACATCGTGGCCGCCACGCGCACGCCGATCGGCAAGTCCGGGCGTGGCTACTTTCGCAACACGCGTCCGGATGACCTGCTGGTGGCCGCGCTGAAGAGCGCGCTGACGCAGGTGCCCACGCTCGACCCCAAGGCCATCGAAGACGCCATCATTGGCTGCTCGTTCCCCGAAGGCGAGCAGGGCATGAACATGGCCCGCGTGGCGATGGTGCTGGCCGGGCTGCCGCACTCGGTGGGCGGCGTGACCGTCAATCGCTTCTGCGCCTCGGGCCTGACCGCGCTGCAGATGGCTTGCGACCGCATCCGGGTCGGCGAGGCCGATGTGATGATCGCCGGCGGCGCCGAGAGCATGAGCATGGTGCCGATGGGCGGCAACAAACCCTCGTTCAACCCCGAGGTGTTCGCGCGCGACGAAAACGTCGGCATCGCCTACGGCATGGGCCTGACCGCCGAGAAGGTGGCCGTGCAGTGGAAGGTCAGCCGCGAGGCGCAGGACGCCTTTGCGCTGGCCTCGCACCAGAAGGCACTGAAGGCGATGGCTGAGGGCGAGTTCAGCGACGAGATGACGCCGATCGACGTCGTCGACCGCTTCCCGAACCTGGCCACCGGCGAGGTGAGTACGAAGACGCGCACCGTCAAGCTCGACGAGGGCGCGCGCCCCGACACTTCGCTCGAGGGCCTGGCCAAGCTCAAGCCGGTGTTTGCGGCCAAAGGTTCCGTCACCGCAGGCAACAGCTCGCAGACCAGCGACGGCGCGGGCGTGTTGATCGTGGCCAGCGAGAAGGCGATCAAGCAGTTCGGCCTCAAGCCGCTGGCGCGCTTCGTCAGCTTTGCCTCGCGCGGCGTGGCACCCGAGATCATGGGCATCGGCCCGATCGAGGCCATCCCGGCCGCCTTGCGTTATGCCGGCCTGAGCCTGTCCGACATGGACTGGATCGAGCTCAACGAAGCCTTCGCCGCGCAGGCGCTGGCCGTCATCGGCAGCGTGGGCCTGGATGCGGCCAAGGTCAACCCGATGGGCGGCGCGATCGCCCTGGGTCATCCGCTCGGGGCCACCGGCGCGATCCGCGCAGCCACGGTCATCCATGCCCTGCAACGCCACCAGCTCAAGTACGGCATGGTCACGATGTGCGTGGGCATGGGGCAGGGCGCGGCCGGCATACTGGAGCGAGTCTGAGGAAGTCCACATGAACATCAAGACCGGCACCCTCAACGGCGTCGCGACGATCGAGATCGCGCGTCCCGAGAAGAAGAACGCGCTGACCCTGGCGATGTACCAGGCGATGGCCGATGCGCTGAACGCCGCGCGCGAGGACGCGGCGGTGCGCGCCGTGCTGATCACGGGCCAGCCGGGCATCTTCACCTCGGGCAACGACATCGAGGACTTCATGGCGCGGCCGCCGGGGCAGGGCAGCCACATGATGGACTCGCCGGTGGCGCGCTTCATGCACGCGCTGTTCGAGTGCGACAAACCGGTGGTGGCCGCCGTGACGGGCGGCGCGATCGGCATCGGCACCACGATGCTGCTGCACTGCGACCTGGTCTACGTGGCCGACGATGCGCGGCTGGCGATGCCCTTCGTCAGCCTGGGCCTGGTGCCCGAGTTCGCGTCGAGCCTGCTGGTGCCGCAATTGATGGGTCATCGGCGCGCGGCCGAGAAGCTGTTGCTGGGCGACCCGTTCACGGCCGAGCAGGCGGTCGAGTGCGGCCTGGCCAATGCCGTGCTGCCGGCCGGCGAGGTGCTCAATCACGCGCGCCGCATGGCCGAGCGCTTCAACCAGTTGCCCCCGGGCGCCGTGCGCGAGGCCAAGCAGCTGATTCGCGCGCCGCAGCGTGAACTGATCGCGAGCACGATCCGCACCGAGGGCGAGGCCTTCGCCAAGCGGCTGCGCAGCCCCGAGGCGATGGAGGCCTTCCAGGCCTTCTTCCAGAAGCGCAAGCCCGACTTCTCCAAGTTCTGATCGCCTGCGCTGTGAGCCTGACCGCCAAACTGCTGCTCTCGCCGGTGCTGGTTGCGCAGGCCCTGGGCGCGCGTGCGCGGGCGCCACGTCTGCCCGAGGCGGCGGGTGAGCGCAGGGGCGAGATTGGCCGCGGCCCGCTGTTGCGACTATTGATCCTCGGCGACTCTTCCGCCGCGGGCGTCGGCGTGGCGCAGCAGAAGGACGCCCTGGCGGGTCACCTCACGCGCGCGCTGGCCGCCCAATGCGCGGCCAAGGTGCGCTGGCAGTTGATGGCCCGCTCGGGCGTCACCAGCGCGCAGTGTCTGCAGTGGCTCGAGGCCGAGGCACCGGAGATGGCTGACCTCGCGGTCGTCGTGCTCGGCGTCAACGATGTCGTCATGCAGGTGCCGTCACACCGTGCGGTGCGTGCCCGCGAAGCGATCGCCAACCGCCTGCGCAACGCGCATGGTGTGGCGCATGTGGTCTTCGCGCCGCTGCCCCCGGTGAGCCGCTTCCCGGGCCTGCCGCAGCCGCTGCGCTGGGTGGCGGGCGCCGATGCCCGTCGCCACGATGCGGCGGTGGCCGAATGGGCCGCGGGCCGCGACGATGTTTCGCATGTGCCGATCGACCTGCCCCTGAATCGCGGCGTGATGGCCAGCGATGGCTTCCACCCCGGCGAGCCGGTCTACCGCGTCTGTGGCGTGGCGTTGGCCGAGCACATCGCCGAAGCCGTGTGGCCACCCATGCGGGCCGCGCGCGGCTGAAGTCAGGCGGCGGCGTCGTACGCCGTTCGCAGCCAACCGATGAGCTTCTTGTCGACCTCGGCCGGTGTCGACCGCCGCACCGCAGTCGGCCAGCGTTCTTTGCCGGCCGCGGCGCGGGCCTGATTCCGAGGCCTCGCGATTCAGCGGCAGCCCATCTGCGGCGTTAGCTTCATCCAGCGCACCAGCCAGTCCTTGGCGCGCGCCCGTGCGTGGCGTGTGGCGACTTTCTCTTCCGGCGACTGGTCGGTGCGGAAGTCGAAGGCGCGCCGCGCCATCGGGTACTGCTGCCACTCGACGGGCACGCCGCGTTCCCACAGTGCATAGAAGGCACGTCCGCCGTTCATGCGCCGCAACTCGAAGTCGGCGTCGCCGATTAGGAACAGCACCGGCGTCGTCAGTTTCGCAATCTCCGGCGCGAAGCCGAACAGCTGCTCCGCCTCGGGCGCATTCGGGTTCTGCATGTGGCCGTAGTAGCTGACGATGGCCGCGACGTCGTGGCCGCGCCTGGCGGCCAGCCGGATCGCGTAGTACGGCCCGCGCGACACGCCAACGATGCCCGCCGGCTGCTTGCAGGCGTTGGGCAGCGAGCGCAGGTGCTCCAGCCCGGCCTCGACATCGAGTTCGGTTTCAGGGTTGTGCACCGAGGGCCAGCGCTCGATGAAGCGTCCGCTCTGCCAGTCGGGCGCCACGACCAGGAAACCCTGTTCGGCGAGTTCGCGCACATGCGCGCGCTCGTCGCCCTCGTAGCCGCGTTTGGCGTGGATGAACAGCAGGGGCGGGAACGGGCCCCTGCCCGCGGGCGTGGCGATCTCGATCGGCACCTCGGAGCCATCCGACGCCTTGATCGTTGCCTTGCTCAGCACGACCGCGCCGGCCCACAAGGGTGCCCAGGCCAGCAGACTCAGCGCAATGAGCTTGAGGGTCATTCGGATCGCCCGTGGGCGCCTCAGCGGGGAATCGGCCGCGGCCGGCCGTCGGGGCCGATCGCCACATAGGTCAGGTTGGCCTCGGTTACCTTCACCACTTGCAGGTCGGCCGGGTCGCGCTCGGCATAGACCTCCACGTGCACCGTGACCGAGGTGGTGCCGATGCGCTCGACGCGGGCATAGAAGCTCAACAGGTCGCCGACCGACACGGTCTGCTTGAACAGGAACTGGTTGACGGCCACCGTGGCGATGCGCCCCTTGGCGATGCGCGAAGGCATCACGGCGCCGGCCATGTCGACTTGGGCCATCAGCCAGCCGCCGAAGATGTCGCCGTTGGGGTTGGTATCGGCGGGCAAGGGCATCACGCGCATGACCAGCTGGCTGCCGTCGGGCAACTGGGGCGGGGCCATCAGTGGCATCGCCGGGGTCGGTGAATTCATCGCGGTGGCCTTGCTCGGGCAGAGGGTTGCATTCTTCCACGACACTTGGGCCATGCGTCAATCCGCCACTGCCCCATTGCCGATCTCCGCGGCCGCTGCTGCGCCCCGGCAAACCGGCCTGTCCACGCTGCGCAAGCTGCTGCCCTATGTGTGGCAGTGGCGCTGGCGCGTGGCCTTTGCGCTGGCCTGCCTGGTGGCGGCCAAGCTGGCCAACGTGGGTGTGCCACTGGTGCTGAAGGCTCTGGTCGATGCGCTCGATCTGAAGCCGGGCGACCCGCGCGCGCTGCTGGCCGTGCCGGCGGCGCTGCTGTTGGCCTATGGCGCGCTGCGCGTGTCGGTGACGCTGTTCACCGAGTTGCGCGAATTCCTGTTCTACCCGGTGGCCGCGCGCATCGCGCGCAAAGTGGCGCTCGAGACCTTCGAGCACCTGCTGGCCCTGAGCCTGCGCTTTCACCTGGAACGCCAGACCGGCGGCATGTCGCGCGACATCGAACGCGGCTCGCGGGCCATCCATTCGCTGCTCAACTATTTCATCTACAACATCCTGCCCACGCTGGTCGAGATCACGCTCGTGATCGCCCTGCTGGCCACGCGTTTCGACGGCTGGTTTGCAGTCATCACGTTCAGTGCCCTGGTCGCCTACATCGGCTACACCGTGACACTGACCGAATGGCGCACGCATTTCCGCCGCGCCATGAACGAGCAGGACAGCAAGGCCAACACGCGGGCTGTCGACGCGTTGATCAACTACGAGACGGTCAAGTACTTCGGCAACGAGCACTTCGAGCAGGGGCGCTACGACGAGAACCTGCGCCAACTCGAACGCGCCGCGGTGAAGTCGCAGAGCTCGCTGTCGCTGCTCAACCTGGGCCAGAGCCTGATCATCGGCGTGACGGTCACGCTGCTGCTGTGGCGCGCGACGCTGGGCGTCGTCGACGGCAGCCTGACGCTGGGTGACCTGGTGCTGGTCAACGCACTGATGATCCAGCTCTACATCCCGCTCAACTTCCTGGGCTCGGTGTACCGCGAGATCAGGCAGTCCAGCGTGGACATGGAGCGCATGTTCTCGCTGCTGTCGACGCACCGAGAGATCGCCGACGCGCCCGACGCCAAGCCGCTGGCGGTGCACGAGGCCACGCTGCGCTTCGAGCATGTCAGCTTCTCGTACGACCCGGCGCGCCAGATCCTGGACGACGTGAGTTTCGAAATCCCGGCCGGCAAGACCGTGGCCGTGGTCGGCTCCTCGGGGGCCGGCAAGTCGACGCTGGCGCGCCTGCTGTA
>JANOPR010000175.1:0-5956 GCA_031421955.1 Burkholderiales bacterium | reverse complement strand
GGACGAGCTGGCGCTGATGGAAGTCGAAGGCCAGAGCGGCGCCGGGCTGGTCAAGGTGACGATGACGTGCAAGCACGACGTCAAGCGCATCACGATCGACCCGAGCCTCTTGGCCGATGACAAGGACATGCTCGAAGACCTGGTCGCCGCGGCCTTCAACGACGGCGTGCGCCGCGCCGAGGCCGTGAGCCAGGAGAAGATGGGCAAGCTGACGGCGGGCATGCCAATGCCCCCGGGCATGAAGTTTCCTTTCTGATCTCGCGTGGCCGAGCCCAGTCTCAACGCGCTGATCGACGCGCTGCGCCGGCTGCCCGGCGTGGGCGTCAAGTCGGCGCAGCGCATGGCCTTTCACTTGCTGCAGCATGACCGCGAGGGCGCGCTGAAGCTGGCGGCCGCGCTGACCGGTGCGATGGCGCATGTGCACCATTGCCAGCGCTGCCACACCTTCAGCGAAGGGCGGCTTTGCGCGGTGTGCGGCGACGCCTCACGCGACGCCAGCAAGCTGTGTGTGGTCGAGACGCCCGCAGACCAGGCCGCGCTCGAACGCACCGGCAGCTACCGCGGTTTCTACTTCGTGCTGATGGGGCGCCTGTCGCCGCTCGATGGTGTGGGCGTGCGCGACATCGGCGTGGTTGAACTGCTCGAGCGCGCAGCCGATCCGGCGGTGCAGGAAGTGATCCTGGCGCTTGGCTTCTCGGCCGAGGGCGAGGCCACCGCGCATGCGCTGAGCCAGGCATTGCGCGCACGTGGCGGCCATGTCACGCGGCTGGCGCGCGGCGTGCCCGTGGGCAGCGAGCTGGAATATGTCGACCTCTCGACCATCGCCCACGCGCTGAGCGACAGGCGCTGAATGGGTCAGCCCCGGGCTCGCTTCGCTCGTGTGCCCCGAGGGGAACTCAGGCCGCTTGGGAGCGGGCCGGCGGCGCTGGCCTGAGGCGACTCAGCGCCGCACGCGAACGCCCTGTGCCGCGACGGCTTTGACGTGTGCCGTGCTGCGCTTGGCGCCGGCGGTGGTCGTGGCAGCTCTCTTCTTCGCAGACTTTGAAGTCGTGGCGCGCGACGACGCGGCCTTGCTGCTGCGGGCTGCGACGAACACCACCACCGAACTGCCGGGGGCGAATTGGGCCGCGGTGCCGACCAGGTTCCAGTGCGCGACCTGGTCGATGCTCACGCGGTAGCGCTTGGCGACCGCGGCGACGCTGTCGCCCTTCTTGCCGGCGCGGAATACCACACGCCGAACGGTCGGGCCGTCGTAGGCCAAGGACATCTGGGCGTTGTCGGCGACCTTCTCCGACACGTCGGTATGACGCTGTGCATCGCGCGGAACCAGCAGCGTCGAGCCGGCCTTGATCAGCATCTGCGGCGGGATGTTGTTGACCGCGCGCAGGTCTGCGTCGGACATGCCGACCTGCTTCGCGGCCTCGGCTGGCTTCATGGTCTTGGGCGCCACCCAGGCAGTCCAGCTGGCCAGCGGACCCTCGTGCGTCGCGAGGCCCCTGGCGAAGGCGCTGGCGTTGTCGTAGGGCAGTAACAGTTGCGGTGTGCCGGCGGCCAGGATCACCGGCTTGTTGAGCTGCGGATTGAGGGCCGTGAACTCGCCCAGCGACAGGCCCGACAAACGCACCGCCGTCGCGACGTCGATGTCGCGCGCGATCGCCACATTGAGAAAGTACGGATGGTTCTGCAGCTCAGGCAGGCGCAGCGAGAACGCGGCCGGATCGGCGACGATGTTCTTCATGGCCTGCAGCTTGGGCACGTAGTCGCGCGTTTCCGCGGGCATGTTCAGGCTGGCGTAATTCGTCGGCTTGCCCGCCATGCGATTGCGCTTGATCGCGCGCTGCACGCTGCCTTCGCCCCAGTTGTAGGCCGCCAGTGCCAGGTGCCAGTCACCGAACATCGCATGCAGCTTGGTCAGGTAGTCCAGCGCGGCGCGGGTCGAGGCCAGCACGTCGCGGCGGTCGTCTCGAAAGACGTTCTGCTTGAGTTCGAAGTGGCGGCCGGTGGCCGGCATGAACTGCCACATGCCCGAGGCGCGGGCGCGCGACATGGCTTCGGGGTTGAATGCGCTCTCAATGAAGGGCAGCAACGCCAGCTCGGTCGGCAGGTTGCGCTTCTGTACTTACTCGACGATGTGATAGTGGTAGCGACCGCCGCGCTCGGCCATGCGCTGCACGTAATCAGGCTTGCCGGCGTAGTAGCGCTCGCGCCGGCGCACATGGTCGTCGTCGAGATCGGGAATGCCGTAACCATCGCGCACGCGCTTCCAGAGGTCGATGCGCGCCGAGCGGTCGTTCAGATCGACCGGTACCTCGGGGCGAAGTGGGTCCATGGGCACCTCGATGGCCGTGACGGCCACGGGCGGCGCGCTGACTGCGGCCGCAGACGCTGCCGCACTCGCTGCGGGCACTGGCGCGGCGGCGGCCAACGCAGCCACCGCTGTGGCCACGGCCTGGGCCGGCGGCGTGTTTGCTGGCACTGCTGTCCCGCTGTCAGCGCCCGCAGGGGCCGTGGGCATGTGGGTCGCGCAGGCCGATACCATCGACAGGGCCAGTGCGCCGACGATGCGGCGCAAGCTCGGCGGCGCGTCCAGCCTCATCGGTCCGGCGACGACGCTAGCGCAGTGCGGCCATCGCCAGCGAGATACGTGCTCACGCGGCTCGTCACTAGAATGCCGGCCAGTTGCACGTCGTTGTCCCGGGTGGCGGTATGCGCGCCTGCCGCGCCGCGCTGACCGACGCGCCACACCGAATCGCGGGTGGGCGGCATCCGACCAGGGCTGTCGGTGAAGGCGGGAAGGGCGATCGATTTCATCGGCAAGGCGCCGCGATTATAGGAACCATGCCAGTAACGCAAGGTAAGGCCGAGCAGCTGGCACGCATTGATGATCACAAGTCACGGAAACGACGCGCTGGCTGCATGGCTGGCGACGCCACCCGGCGAGTACCTGCTGGCCTGGGAGCAGGAGCGGCTGGACCGCGCCGTGGCCGACCTGTTCGGATTTCACGCCCTGCAGCTCGGCATGCCCGAGCTTGACGCGCTGCGCAGCAATCGCATGCCCCACCGTTGGCTGGCCAGCGAATCCGGCGCCCGTCCGCGCGCGGTCGCGCTGCATTGCGATACCGACGCGCTGCCGTTTCCCGAGCGCAGCCTGGATCTGGTCGTACTGCCGCACACGCTGGAACTGGCGCGCGATCCGCATCTGACGCTGGCCGAGGTCGAGCGCGTGCTGGTGCCCGAGGGCCGCGTCGTGATCCTCGGGTTCAACCCCGCCAGCCTGTGGGGCCTGCGCCAGCGTTGCGGTCGGCTGCGCCAGCGCCTGGGCGGGCGCGGCCCGCTGTTCCTGCCGCGCCCGGGAGACTTCATCGGCTACTGGCGGCTGCGGGCGTGGTTGCGCCTGCTCAGTTTCGAGGTCGAGGGCGGCCGCTTTGGCGGTTACCGGCCGCCGCTGAGGTCTGACAACTGGCTGGCGCAATTTGCCTGGATGGACCGAATCGGCGACCGCTGGTGGCCGGTGCTGGGCGCCGTGTACATGCTGGTCGCCGTCAAGCGGGTGCGCGGCATGCGCCTGGTGGGCCTGGCCGCGCGCGAGCGCAGCAAGCCGAAGTCGGCACCGGCGGTCGTGGCCAACCACAACGCCCACCGAGACGCGCGATGAGCAGCGACACCGTCACGATCTACACCGACGGCGCCTGCAAGGGCAACCCGGGGCCGGGCGGCTGGGGCGCTTGGCTCAGCGTGGGTGGCCATGAAAAAGAGCTGTGGGGTGGCGCGGCCATGACGACCAACAACCGCATGGAATTGACGGCCGTGATCGAGGCCCTGGCTGCACTCAAGCGGCACAGCAGCGTCATCCTGTACACCGACAGCCAGTACGTGCGCCAGGGCATCATGACCTGGATTCACAACTGGAAGCTGCGCGGCTGGAAGACCGCCGACCACAAGCCGGTGAAGAACATCGACTTGTGGCAGCGCCTGGATGCGCTGGCGGCCACGCACACGGTGCAATGGCGTTGGGTCAAGGGCCATGCCGGCGACCCAGGCAACGAGCGTGCCGACGCGCTGGCCAACCGCGGCGTCGCCGAACAACTCGCGGCATAGTCGACATGCAAACGGGGCCGTAATGTCCCCGATTCGCGCTCACGGCGTCGCGGCTACAGTGCGGGCAATGGCCATCAAAAAACTTCACACCTGGATCGCGGTTGTCGGCATTTCGGCGCTCGGCGCGGCAGCGTGGTGGTTCCAGCACCGTGTACCCGCTTCGCCCGAGGCGACGGCAGCGCAAAGCAGTGCCAATGCAGGACCTGGCGTCTCGGCGCCCGGCGGCAGTCGAGGGCCTGGCGCGGGTGGCGGCGGTGGCCCGGCCGCCGTCGAACTCGGCAAGGTGGAGGTGGTGCGGATCGAGGACGATGCCCAGGCGGTGGGCAGTGTGCGCGCGGTGCAAACCGTGACCATGCGCCCGGAGGTCAGCGGGCGTGTCGTCAAGCTGGGCTTCACCGACGGCCAGCGTGTGCGCCGGGGCCAGTTGCTGGCCCAACTCGACGACACCTTGCAGCGCGCGCAGCTGCAGCAGGCGCAAGCGCAGGCCGCGATTGCGCGCACCAACCTGCAGCGCAGCCGCGAGCTGCAGAGCCAGAACTTCGTCAGCCAGAGTGCGGTCGATCAAAACGTCGCGGCGCTCGAAGTCGCCGATGCCCAGGTGGCGCTGGCCCAGGCCCAACTGGCGCGGCTGGCGGTGCTGGCGCCGTTCGACGGTGTGGCCGGCATTCGAAGTGTCAGCCTGGGCGACTACCTGAAGGATGGCGCCGACATCGTGAACCTTGAAGACCGTTCACGCATGTGGGTCGACTTTCGCTTGCCCGAGCGCTACATCGGGCCGGTGAAGCCGGGCCTGCCGGTGCAGATCACGCTCGACGCGCTGCCCGGGCGCACGCTGGCAGGCACGGTCGAGGCGCTGGACGCACAGGTCGATGCCAATGGCCGCTCGCTACTGGTGCGCGCCCGGATCGAGCAGCCCGGGCCGGACCTCAAGTCGGGCCTGTTCGCGCGTGCGCGCGTGGTGTTCGCGGTGCGCGAGCGCGCCCTGATGGTGCCCGAGGAAGCCTTGGTGCCCCAGGGCGGCAAGCAGTTTCTGATCCTGGCTGTGCCGGCCGCCAAGGATGCTGGCGCCTCGGCGCCTGCAGGCAGGGACAACGGTGGCGGGCCCGCGCTGGTGTCCAAGCGCATCGAAGCCAAGCTCGGCGTGCGCCAGGACGGCAAGGTGGAAATTCTTGAAGGTCTGGCGCCGGGTGACCTGATCGTCACGGCCGGGCAGGCACGGGTGATGCGCGGCGACGCCTTGCCCCTGCGTGTCATCGACCTCAACAAACCGCCGGGTGGCGGTGGGGGCGGCGGCGGTGGCAAGAAGTCCGGGGGCGCTGCCGGCGCGGCATCCGGTGCCGGTTCGGCGCCACGCGCAACCACACCTGCCTGAGAGGCTGAGCATGCGATTCTCCGAAATCACGATCCGCCGGCCCGTCTTGGCCAGCGTGATGTCCCTGCTCATCGTGCTGGTGGGTCTGGTCTCCTTCAACCAACTCTCGGTGCGCGAGTACCCGCGGATCGACGAGCCGCTGGTGACCGTCAGCACGCGCCTGACGGGGGCCTCGTCCGAAGTGATCGAGTCGCAGATCACCAAGCCGCTCGAAGACGCGATTGCCGGCATCGACGGCGTTGACATCCTGACTTCGATCTCGCGCGCCGAGCAAAGCCAGATCACGGTGCGCTTCAAGCTCACCAAGCCCCCGGAGGCGGCAGCGGCCGACGTGCGCGACCGCGTCGGCCGTGTACGTGCGCGCCTTCCCGACGCCGCCGACGAGCCGCAGATCTCCAAGGTCGAGGCCGACGCCACGCCGGTGATCTGGCTGGCCTTCACCAGCGAGACGATGAGCCCGCTCGAAGTCACCGACATCATCAACCG
>JANOPR010000174.1:0-9647 GCA_031421955.1 Burkholderiales bacterium | reverse complement strand
TCTGGTTCGGCGGGCTGCTGCCGTGGGGCAGGCGGGTGGCCGGGTCGCCCACGGCTTCCAGAAACTCGTGGTGGCCATGCGCATGGCCCGTCTCGCCCTCGGCGGTGGAACGAAACAACGCGGCAACGTCATTCTGGCCTTCGATGTCGGCCTTGTTTGCGAAGTACAGGTACCTGCGGTTGGCCTGAGATTCGCCGGCGAAGGCGTCTTTCAGGTTCTGCTCGGTCTTCGATCCTTTCAAGCCCATGTCAATCTCCTGTTATGGCAATCGGAATGCTGCCAACGGTATCTCACGGCAGCCTTGGCCGCCAATGCAATGCCGCTATTCGCATGATAGCCATATGCTATATATTGGCCATCCGCAATAGTATAGCTTGGCTGCGCCAATGGTCAATCGAAAAGCCACTGTATCGCGCGGCCGTGTAGTGCCGTGTGGGGTTCAATCAGCGCGTCCAGCACGGTGAAGTGATTCCGTGCTGGCACCTCCTCGCAGACCGGGACCGCCGCTTGGCCCCAGCGCTCCCGGATCATCCGGTTTTGGCGCAGGAACTCCTCGCTCTCGAGTGCGCCGACCACACTGCACAACTGCGCACCGGCGGGCGCTGCGAACCCGGCCGGACTGGTGCGCGACACGACGTCCGGAGTCAGGCGCAAGTCGACCTGCAGCGACGGCGTGGCAGCGATCGGCGCCAGATCATAAAGGCCCGAGATAGAAATTGAGCGGTAGGTCAAACGTGGCGGTAGGTCAATCGCCAGGCAGGCCCCGTCGCAGGCCAGCATCATCGCCGCCAAGTGCCCGCCCGCGGAGTGCCCGGCCACGACGGTGCGCGCCGCGTTGCCGCCATAGGGCGCGGCGTGGCGGTGCACCCAGGCGAGCGCGTGTGCCGTCTGCAACGCGATGGTGTCGATCGTCACCGACGGACAGAGCGAGTAGTTGGGCACAACGACCATCGCGCCGGCAGCGACAAATGGTGCGGCAACGAACGAGAAGTCGGACTTGTCGAGTGCGCGCCAGTAACCGCCGTGGATGAACACCAACACCGGCGCGTCCCTGCGCACGGCAGGGAACACATCCAGGCTCACCGCACCCGACGCCATGTAGGGCACGTCGAGGTGGCACATGAGCCCCGCGCGCGCCAACACCGACGTCTCGCGCCAACGCGCGATGTGTTGCGCAAACTCGGGCACGCGCCGACGGTTGTCGTACTGTGCGTCGAGCCAGACAGGGTCTGGCATGGATGCGGTCGTGCTGCGTCTCATGTGCTCCTCCGAGGCGTGCCACGCTCTCACGTGGACTCGCCGTCGTCAAGTTCGGCTGCTAGAATTCTCGCCGTTCGTGGGGGCGTAGCTCAGCTGGGAGAGCGTCGCGTTCGCAATGCGAAGGTCAGGAGTTCGATCCTCCTCGTCTCCACCACACGCCCGTGTGCCGGTTAGCGGCGCATCATCCGCACCGGCTGCAGCGGTCACGGCAGGACGCGCATCGACAAGTCGACCGCACGCACGTCCTTCGTCAACTTGCCGATCGATATGCGGTCGATGCCGGTCGCGGCGATCTCGCGGACTGTGCGCAAATCGACGCCGCCCGAGACCTCGAGCCGCGCGCGTCCGGCATTCAACGCGACGGCGCGACGCATGTCAGCCAGACTGAAGTCGTCAATCAGCACATCGGTCGCGCCGGCATCGAGCGCCTGCTGCAGTTCGGCCAATGTCTCGACCTCGATCTGTATCCCGACGCCCGCGCCGAGCGCATGAGCCGCCTGCAACGCGGCCGCGATGCCGCCGGCCGCAGCGATATGGTTTTCCTTGATCAGAATGCCGTCCCACAGTGCCATGCGCTGGTTCTGCCCGCCGCCGACGCGCACGGCGTATTTCTGCGCCTGGCGAAGGCCGGGCAGGGTCTTGCGGGTGTCGAGCACGGCACAGCCACGCGGACTGGGCGATGCACCCGCGATTGCATCCACGAACTCGCGCGTGGTACCCGCGACCGCAGACAGCATTTGCAGGAAGTTCAGCGCCGGTCGCTCTGCGCTCAGCAACCCACGCGCATCGCTGTCGATCAGGCAAATTACCGCGCCACTCGCGATCGCGGCACCCTCGTCCACGCGCCAGTCCACCTTCGCAGTCGGGTCCAAGGTCAGCACACAGGCATCGAACCAGGGACGGCCACAAACGACCGCGCTTTCCTTGGCAACCACCTGTGACTGCACTCGATGCCCGGCGGCAACCAACAGGGCAGTCCAGTCGCCACAGCCGATGTCTTCCATCAGCGCGTCCCGCACATTGCGCGCGATCGCTTGCTCCAGAGTCTCGTTGTGATCGAAGTGCATGACTTTCAGACGCTGCCGTACGTAGCCACCATTTCACCACTCAGGCTGCGTTCAGGCGCGACGGCTCCAAGCCCGCTCAGATCACGGGCCCCCGGTGCCGATGAGCGATGGCGCAAGGCCATTGGGACGCAGCGACGCACGCCTGAGGGCCCAAGGTACAGCCCGGTATGCCCACCGCTGGCCGCGCGCCTACCTGAAATCATGCGTAACGGTCGCCCGCAGCCGAGGCGCCTATTAGGGTGAGGCCCCAGGGAATCGGTGTCAGTTTAGAGATATATTCCCGCCCTTCGTAGCGTTGGTTGCTGCGCTGGAAGTTTGTCGCGTCTGCGGTTGCATCGGCCCAAAAGGCTTTTCAGGTGCAGCCGCAGCGCCAGTGGACTGCGACGTCCGGGGGGTTGGATTGAATTACGCCGAGCAACAACGAAGTCCCGGCAAGCATGCGATCGGGATCGGCTTCGTCATCGCGTTGCACATCCTGCTGGGATGGGCGCTCCTGAATGGCCTGGCGCGCACTGTCATCGAGGTCATCAAGGGCCCGATCGACACCAAGATCATCGAAGAGGTCAAGCCACCGCCGCCTCCGCCGGAGAATCTGCCGCCGCCGCCCAAGTTTGTGGCGCCGCCACCGAGTTTCGTGCCGCCGCCTGAAGTCGTGGTCAATCCGCCGCCGACGCCTGCGGCCACGATCACGGTCACGCCCGTGGCGCCCCCGCCTGCCCCGCCTGTGGTCATCGCGCCACCGGCACCGCCGGCACCACCGGCACCGCCGGCACCGCCACGTGTCGCGGCACGCCCGGCGATCGGCGATGTCGCCAGCTGCGCCCCCACCAACGAGGACTATCCGGCGGCCGCCGTCAGGGCTGATGCCACGGGCATCACGAGGGTTCGCTTCCGCATCGATGCGAGCGGCAAGTTGGCCGGCGCCGACGTCGTCAAATCGGCCGGTGGCTCGCGCGAGCACAAGGCCCTGGACCGCGTCGCACTGGCCAAACTCAGCGAGTGCAGCTTCCGCCCAGGTATCGACGAGAACGGCAAGGCCGTTGGCGGCACGTTCGACGTCGAGTACGTGTGGAAGCTCAACTGAGCAGCACTCACCCATCCCATCAAGTCACTGTTTTTCGGTACCTGCGCGGCCAAAGCCACCACACGCGCGTTCGTTTTCTGGAGGAACCATGTCTTTGATCCATCTTGCCCGCGCGCCTTTCATTGCCGCGTTGATCTCCCTGGCCACCCTGGCCTCGAGCTTGCCGACTGCAGCGCTGGCGCAAGCCTCGGCCCCCGCTGCCGAAGCGGCTGCGCCGGTCGCGGCGCCCGCGGCACCTGCTGCGGGACCCGTCGTTTCCAAGGAGACCATTGACAACCCCTATGGCCTGGAGGCGATGTGGAAGGAGGGTGACCTCATCACACGCACCACGTTGATCATCATGATCATCATGTCGATGGGCAGTTGGTATGTCATTTTCACCAAGCTGTTCGAGCAGTCCAAGCTGATGCGTAGCGCCAAGGCCGCGGGGGCCACCTTCTGGTCTGCCGGTTCGATCGCCAAGGGTGCCGAAGGCCTGGATGAGGGCAGCGCCTTCCGCTACATCGCAGAGAGCGGCCTGAAGGCCAGCGAACACCATGAGGGATCTCTGGTCGACTCGATCGACAAGCACACCTGGATCGGCATGAGCATCCAGCGTTCGGTCGAGAACATCCAGAGCCGCCTGCAGGACGGCTTGGCCTTCCTGGCGACCGTCGGCTCGACCGCACCCTTTGTCGGTCTGTTCGGCACGGTTTGGGGCATCCTCCACGCCCTGACCAGCATCGGCATCTCCGGCCAGGCCTCGATCGACAAGGTCGCGGGCCCGGTGGGCGAAGCGCTGATCATGACCGCAATCGGCCTGGCCGTGGCTGTGCCCGCGGTGATGGGCTACAACTGGCTGATCCGCCGCAACAAGAGCGCGATGGAACGCGTTCGCTCCTTCTCTGGCGATCTGCACAACGTCCTGCTGGCTGGGAAGCGTTGATCGCTCTGCATAGCGTCCGACGAGGAGACAGCCCATGTCGATGAACATCGCGTCGGAAGACGGCGACGAAGAGGAGATGAACTCCACCATCAACACCACGCCCCTGGTGGACGTGATGCTGGTGCTGTTGATCATCTTCATGATCACGATTCCGGTGGTCACGCAAAGCATCAAGCTTGAGTTGCCCAAGGAACGCAACGTGCCGACGCAGACCAAGCCCGAGAACATCGTCATCGCGGTCAACCGCGACGGTGAAGTGCATTGGGGCCTCGAACGTCTCCCGGACATCGAAACCCTGGTGACGCGGCTCAAGCTCGTGGCCGTGAAGGAGCCCCAACCCGAAGTGCACATTCGCGGCGACTCCGAGGTGCGCTACGAATCAGTCGGCCGCGTGGTCGTGGCTTGCCAGCGTGCGGGCATCCTCAAGGTCGGATTCATCACCGAGCCGCCGCCGGGCGGGGTGACGCGCTAGGGAGCAACAGTTATGTCGATGCAAGTAGGGGCCAGCGGCGGCGAAGACGCGCCGATGATCGAGATGAACATGACGCCGTTGATCGATGTCATGCTGGTGTTGCTGATCCTGTTCATCATCACGATTCCGATCCAGACCCACGCGGTCAAGATGAACATGCCGATTCCGAACAATCTGCAGCCCAAGGAGCCCAGGCCGCCGATTCGCATCGACGTCGACTTTGACGGTACGATCGGCTGGAATGGGATCGCTGTCACGCGCGATGAGTTGCAGAGCAAGTTGCGCGAAGTGGCTGCCGAGGCCGATCAGCAAGAGGTGCATATGCGCCCCAACAAGTTGGTGACGTACAAGCATGTCGCCTTCGTGATGGCCAGCGCGCAACGCCTGGGCGTAACCAAGATCGGCATGGTGGGCAACGAACAGTTCATGAACTGACGGCGCGGCGCCTGCGTCAACGCCAGCCATGCGGGGATCGTTGCCGAACTACGGCCGGTCCCCGTTTCACGTTTGAATCATTGCGCCATAGACCTGTTAGCAGCGAGAGCCTCGACCATGAAACCGATGCGTGTCCTGAATACCGCCCTGCTCGCCACTGCCCTGCTTGTCGGCACTCAATCGCCTGCACTCGCCCAGGGCGTGCGAGCCGAAGTTGGCAAACCGCTGCAGCAGGCCAACGAGTACCTGCGAGCAGGCAAGGCACGCGAGGCGCTGGCCAAGGTGCGCGAGGCCGACGCAATCGGCGGGAAATCGGCAGCCGAGCAGTTGATGATTGACCGCATGAAGGGTGCGGCCGCGCAACGCGCCGGCGATACCGCCACCACGATTTCCGCCTTCGAGTCGGTGTACGCATCGGGCAAATTGGCGGGCGCTGAGCAGGCGCAGGTGGCCGAGTCGATTGCGTTTGCCTACTCACAGCAGAAGAACTGGGCCAAGACCACCGAGTGGGCGAATCGGGCGCGCAGTGCCGGCGGCAACAGCGCGCAGTTGAACCAGCTAGTCGCCTATGTGCAGTCGCAGAGCGGTGACTACACGCAGATCCTGAAGGAAGCCCAGGCGAACGTGGACGCGGCCGAGAAGGCGGGCCGCCGCCCCGGCGAGGACGACCTGTTGCGCATGGCCGACGCGGCCAAGCGCCTGAACCACAACAGCGCCTACTCGAATGCACTCGAGCGACTCGTTCTGGTCTATCCGAAGAAGGAGTACTGGAGTGCACACCTGGCGGCCTTGCAGCGCAAGCCGGGCTTCGCGGATCGCCTTCGTCTGGACGTGATGCGCTTGAAGCTCGCCATCGGTCTGCTGGACAAGACGGACGAGTTCATGGAGATGGCCCAACTGGCATTGCAGGCCGGCCTCCCGGTCGAGGCCAAGAGCATCGTTGCGAAGGGCTATGCGGCCAAGGCACTGGGCACGGGCGACCAGGCGGAGCGCCACAAGCGGCTCAGCGACCTCGTTGACAAGCAACTGGCAGACAGTGCGGCCGGCATCGCGCAGGCAGCGACTGACGCAGCCAATAACAAAGACGGCGATGATCTGGTCAAGGTCGGCACGGTTTACGCGTCGATGGGACAGCCAGACAAGGCAGTCGAGCTGATCGAGAAGGGCATCGCCAAGAGCAGCCTGAAGCGGCCGCACGACGCCAAGTTGCGCCTTGCGCTGGCCTTGGCCCAGTCGCCCAAGACGCGCGCCAAGGGCCTGCAGATGCTGCGCAGCGTGACCGGCAATGACGGTACAGCCGATGTGGCCAGGCTCTACACGGTGGTCGTGCAGCAGCAGAACTGACGCCGACCCGCGCTGGCGGGGCGGCTGCCTAGAATCGCCGCCATGCCCCGTCCGCTGCCCGACTTCGTCGACGATCTCGGCACCGGCGTCTTTGCCATCGACACCGGTTTTCACCGCCCGCGCTACGACGCGGCCTACCTGATCGTTGCCGACGGACACGCTGCGTTCGTCGATACCGGCGCCAACCATGCCGTGCCGCGGCTGCTGGTGACGCTGGAGGCGCTGGGCCTGGCGCGCCACGCCGTCGACTACGTGATTCCGACCCACGTGCACCTCGACCACGCTGGCGGCGCGGGCGCGCTGATGCGCGAACTGCCTGCCGCGACGATGGTGGTGCACCCACGCGGCGCGCGCCACATGATCGATCCGACCGCGCTGTACCAGGGTGCGTTGGCGGTCTACGGTGCAACCGAGATGGCGCGAACCTATGGCACCCTGGTGCCGGTTGAAGAAGCCCGGATTCGACTCAGCCACGACGGCATGACGTTGCCGCTCGGCAGCAATCGCGCCTTGCACTTCATCGACACGCCCGGCCACGCCCGGCACCACCATTGCATCTGGGACCTCGCCACACGCGGCTGGTTCAGCGGCGACACCTTCGGCTCGTCTTACCGCGAGTTTGACCATGCCGTGAACGGCGCTTGGATCCTGCCCAACACCGTGCCATCGCAATTCGAGCCGGTGGCGTTGCGCGCCTCGGTCCTGCGCCTGCTTTCGTTCTCGCCGGATTGCGTCTACGTCACCCACTACGGGCGTGTGAGCGACATTCCCAGGTTGGCAGCGCGCGTGCTTTCGATGCTCGATGCGATGGTCGAGATCGGTCGACGATGCCGAGCCGTGGACGATCGACACGAGGTGTTGAAACGGGAGCTGACCGCCTTGTACGCCGCGCGGCTCAAGACGCATGGCGTCGAGCCGACACCGGCCGCGCTTGATCTGGTGGCCATGGACGTTGAACTCAACGCCCAAGGCATGGCCCTGTGGCTGGACCGGGAAATGAAGGAGACTGCGGCATGACATCCACGATCCAGTTCGGTCTGCGAGATCGCGTCATCGTCGTCACCGGTGGCGCCCAGGGCATCGGCGAAGCCTGCGCACGCCGCCTCGTGGCCGACGGCGCCGCGGTTGCGATTCTTGACGTGGACGATGCGCATGGCAAAGCGCTGGCGACGACGCTTGCAGACGCAGGCGCCCGCGTCGAGTACGTGCGCTGCAACGTTGCCAGCAAAGCCGATGTCGACGCGGCACTCGCCGCCACCGTGGCCGCGTTCGGTCGCATCGATGGCCTGGTCAACAACGCGGGCATCTTCAAGGCCGCACCGTTCCTAGAAATCACCGAGGCCGACTGGGACGCCGTGATCGACGTCAACCTGAAAGGCCACTTCCTCGTGGGCCAGGCGGTGGCGCAACAGATGGTCAAACAAGGCAGAGGCGGCGCCATCGTCAACATGAGTTCGGTCAATGCCCGCCTGACCATTGCCAGCATCGCCAGCTACAACGCCAGCAAGGGCGGCATCGACCAACTGACACGCGTGATGGCGCTGGCGCTGGCCGATCACGGCATTCGCGTCAACGGCGTCGCGCCCGGAACGATCGCGACGGAACTGGCCGCCAAAGCCGTGCTGACGAGCGAGGAGGCCAAGGCACGCATCATGAGCCGAACGCCGATGAGGCGCCTCGGCGAGCCGGCCGAGGTTGCCAGCGTGGTGGCCTTCCTGCTCAGCGATTCAGCCAGCTACATGACCGGTGACACGCTGCTCGTCGATGGCGGGCGCATGACGCTGAACTACACGGTGTGAGACCGCAGTGAGCGAAGCCGCCGCCCTGCCCGCACTCGCAGGCGGATGCCTGTGCAGCCAGGTTCGTTACCAGGCCACCCCCAGCCACCGCGACGGCTACTACTGCCACTGCCGCATGTGCCAACTGGCCTTTGGCAACACCCGCGCTGCCTATCTGAACCTGAGCAAGGACGAAGTGCAATGGCTCAGCGCACCGACCTACTACGCCTCGTCGAAGATCGCCCGGCGCGGCTTCTGTTCTCACTGCGGCACGCCGCTGTCGTTCGAGTTCCTCGAAAGCGAGCGCATGGACCTGTCTGTCGGCAGTCTTGATGATCCGTCTGCCGTCACGCCAACCGAGCATTTTGCGGTCGAGTCGCGCATCGACGCCTGGCATGCACACGACGGCCTGCCCGAATCGCGGCTCGACAGCAACGCGCGCATCATGCAGCGCTGGCGCGACGCCTATGGCGCAGTCGTCGAGCCCGGCATCGCCGCAGCGAAGCAGGCGCCGTGAGTCGGGCGTTCCGGTCGCCGCGCAAGCCACCGGTCCCCCGCCGCGAAAGTCGGGTCTGCGACCCCGTGCCACGCCAACACGATCACCTGCCTAGAATTGGGACCACAAGGGAAGGCACTCCATGCACCTGCTCCACACCATGTTGCGCGTCGGCGATCTGCAACGCTCGATCCGTTTCTACACCGAGGTGCTTGGCATGTCGCTGTTGCGGACGACCGAGAGGCCTGACCAGAAGTACGACCTCGCGTTCGTTGGCTACGGCCGCAACCCCGAGCATGCCGAAATAGAGCTGACCTACAACTACGGCGTCGAGAAGTATGACGTCGGCAGCGCCTTCGGACACCTGGCAATCGGCGTGCCCGACGTGGCGGCGACTTGCGCCGCGGTGCGCGACAAGGCGGCCGCGTTGGGCGGTGCGATCACGCGCGAACCCGGCCCGGTCAAGGGCGGCGCGACCGTGATAGCCTTCATCACCGATCCCGATGGCTACAAGATCGAGTTGATCGAGCGACGCGCGAGCTGATGTACCTGCCCAAGCACTTCGAGCAGCCCGACAAGGCACTGCTAGCCGAGCTGATGCACGAGCGGCCGCTGGCCACGCTCGTCGTGGCCACGCCCGAGGGGCCGACCGCCGACCTGATCCCACTCGAGTTCCACCCGAACCTCGGCACGCATGGCACCCTGCGCGGCCATGTCGCGCGAGCCAATCCGCTTTGGCACCACGCAGGCGCCGGGGCACTGGCCGTGTTCCAGGGCCCACAGGCC
>JANOPR010000173.1:0-2673 GCA_031421955.1 Burkholderiales bacterium | reverse complement strand
CCTTCGACAAGCTGCCGGCGTGGATCGGCAACTGGGCTGCGGTCGATCCGGCGCTGCTGTCGGTGTCCGACATCAACGGCGACGGCATCTTCCAGTTGGGGGAGATGCGCATCAGCGGCGACATCATCGTGCTGGCCACGCCGGAAATCGGTGGCCTGCCGTATGTGGTGTCGGGCATGGTGGCGGCAGGCGGCCTGGCCGCTGCGCTGTCAACCGCCGACGGCCTGCTGCTGACGATCGCCAACGCACTTAGCCACGACCTGTACTACAAGATGATCGATCCGAACGCGCCAACCGCGCGCCGGGTTTCCATCTCGAAGGCCTTGCTGGTGGTGGTGGCGCTGGCGGCAGCCGCGGTGGCGGCGCAGAAACCGGCGGACATCCTGTTCCTGGTCTCGGCGGCGTTCTCGTTCGCAGCAGCCACCTTCTTCCCGGCGCTGGTGCTCGGTATCTTCTGGAAGCGGGCCAACAAGTGGGGGGCCTCACTGGGCATGATTGCCGGCCTGGGCACGACGTTCTACTACATGGCCACCACGCAGCCCTGGATGCGAAGCGTGTTTGGCGTGACGGGCCCGGTGGAGTTGTGGTGGGGCATCCTTCCGATCTCGGCCGGCTTGTTCGGTGTGCCGGTGGGCATCGCAACGATTGTCATCGTCAGCCTGCTGACCAAGGCGCCGAGCCAGGCCACGCAAGACCTGGTCGAGCATGTGCGTTACCCCGACCTGAAATTGAGCCAGACCTGATCCAGGTTCAAGCCTGAGTCTGAGAAGGGCCCCGCAAGGGGCCCTTCTTCTTTTATGCTGGCCCCGATGAGCATGACCCCATCCGCCAGCCTGACGGCCAACTTGCGCAAGGAATTGCAGCAATGGCCACCCTTCGCGCAAATGGCGAGCGAGCATGTCGAACGCTTTGCCTTGGCCTGCACGCAGGCCTACTTCGAGCCCAACGAGACGGTGTTGTCGCCGGCCAGCGGTGTCGTCACGCATCTGCTGCTGGTGCGCCGCGGCAGCGTCACCGGCCACCAGGGAGTCGCTGCGGCCAACGATGGCTTCCAGTACGAGGCCGGGGACATGTTTCCCGTCGGCGCGGCGATGGCCGCGCGCGCAGTGACCTCGACCTACACCGCGGTCGGCGACACCTTCTGTCTGCAGCTGCCGCTGACCGAGATGCGCGAGCTGGCTCGCGACAGCGCGCCGTTTGCGGAGTTTCTCAACCGCCGCGTGCAGCAGTTCCTGGCGCTGTCGCGCCAGGCGCTGCAGGTGGCCTATGCCTCGCAATCGCTGGCCGAACAGTCGCTGGAAACGCCGCTGCGCGATCTGTTGCGCGGCGCCGCCGTGGGGGTCGCGCCCGACACGCCACTGAGCCAGGCGTTGCAGCTGATGCACGACAAGCGCATCGGCTCGGTGCTGGTGCTGGCGCCGGACTCGGGGGCGGCGCTGGGCATCCTGACCCGCCACGACATCCTGGGGCGGGTCACGCTCGCAGGGCTGTCGCTCGCCACACCGATCTCCGACGTGATGAGCGCGCCCGTCGTCAGCCTGCAACTCGACGACACGGCCCAGGACGCGGCACTGGCAATGTCGGAGCACGGCATCCGCCATGTCCCGGTGGCCGACGCGACCGGCCGTGTGGTCGGCATCCTGTCCGAGCGCGACCTGTTCTCGCTGCAGCGCCTGTCCTTGAAGCAGGTCAGCACGGCGCTGCGTGCGGCGCCCGACGTGGCGACCCTGCGCGCGGTGGCGCAGGACATCCGCCGCCTGGCGCGCAACCTGATCGGGCAGGGTGTTGGCGCGCGCCAGCTCACCGAGCTGATCAGCCACCTGAACGATCTGCTGACCGAGCGCCTCGTCACGATGCTGGCGAGTCAATGCGGTGTCGACTTGAGCCAGGCCTGCTGGGTCGCCTTTGGCTCGGAGGGCCGCAGCGAGCAGACCATCTCCACCGACCAGGACAACGGTCTCGTCTTCGCCAGCGACGATGCCGAGCGCGACCGCCCGGCCTGGCTGGCCTTTGCGCGCGACGTCAATCAGGCCCTGGATGCCTGCGGCTACCCGCTGTGCAAGGGCAACATCATGGCCAGCAACCCCGAGTGCTGCCTGAGCGGCGACGAGTGGGCGCAGCGCTTTGCGGACTGGATCGAGCATGGCGCGCCCGAAGACCTGCTCAGCGCCAGCATCTACTTCGATTACCGGCCGCTGGCCGGCAACGCCGCGCTGTTGCAGCCGCTGCACGCCGCGGTGCGTGCCGGCAAAGCCTTGCCGCCGCGCTTCATCAAGCAGCTCGCGCAGAACGCAATGCGCCTGCGCGTGCCGCTGAACTGGCGCGGCGCGATCGACACCCGGCAGCAGGACGGCCGGTCACTGGTCGACCTCAAGTTGAACGGCACGGCGATCTTCGTCGACAGCGCGCGCCTGTTCGCGCTGGCGCATGGCGTGACGGCCACCGGCACGCGCGAGCGCTGCGAGGCCGCGGCGCGGGCGATGAAGGTGCCGGCGCGCGAAAGCCAGGCTTGGGTCAGCGGCTTCGAGTTCCTGCAGATGCTGCGCCTGCGCGTGCAGTTGCAGCGCCAGGCGGGCGGCGGCGCAGAGTCGCTGCGCCCGGCCGATGACGCGGCCAACCCCAACCTGCTCGACGTCGACAGCCTGAACCTGCTCGATCACCGCCTGCTCAAGG
>JANOPR010000172.1:0-3987 GCA_031421955.1 Burkholderiales bacterium | reverse complement strand
GTTGGCGCTGGCGTCGGGCGCGCGCCACTCGAAGCGGCCGTGCAGCGTGCGCACGAGCGCGGTGCGATTGTTCGGGCCGTGGGCCACATAGGCGGGAGCCCAGGTGGTGCCAGACAGCGACTCGCCGACCGTCAGGCGCTTGTAGGAATTGACGGTCGGGGCGGCCAGCGCCGTCAGCGCCGGGGCATGGGCCAGCAAGCCGGCGATGAACTGGCGCCCGACCGTAGACAGAGTTCTGCCGGTATCGATCGAGCCGTCGGCCCGGTGCGGCACGAAGAGGTTGCGCGCGTTGTCCCTCTCGCCCTCCCACAGGCTGACATGGCAATGCATGCCGCTGCCCGGCTGGTTGGCAAAGGGCTTGGGCATCATCGAGAACACCAGGCCATGCCGCTCGGCGATGGCCTGCGCGGCCAGCTTGAACAGCATCAGGTGGTCGGCCGTGGCCAAGGCGTCGGCGAAGGCGAAGTTGACTTCGTATTGGCCATGTGCATCTTCGTGGTCGAGCTGCAAGACATCGTGGCCGCAGGCCTCGAGCGCCTCATGCAACTCGCGCAGGAAGGGCATCTGCCGCGACAGGCTCTTCAAGTCGTAGCTGGGTTTACACAGCCGGTCGGTCGCGTCGGCGGGCAACCAGCGGCCGTCCGCCTCTTTGAGCAGGAAGAACTCGGGCTCGATGCCGACATGCAGGGTCCAGTGCTGTTCGGCGAGCCGCGCGACGGCGCGCTTGAGCACCTGGCGCGGGCAGGCGTCGAAGGCTTCACCGGCAACGAAGCCGTCGCCCACGATGCGCGCCACGCCCGGCGCCCAAGGCAGGACTTGTGCCGTGCTGGCCGCGCCGCGCGCCATGTATTCGGCACGAGGGCCGGTGCGTGGCAGGCCGGTGCCGGCGATCGACGGGCCGGAGAATCCCGCGCCGATGGCCAGCACATCGTCCAGGTGCGCCAGCGGCACCAGCTTGCCCTTGGCCACGCCGTGCAGGTCGGTGAACTGCACCAGCAGGCTGTGCACGCCTTCGGCAATCAGGCGTTCACGCAGGGCCTTCATCGCGCCGCCAGGGTTGCCACGCGCATGGGCGTGTGCTTGAAGTGGGTCATGCTGTAGCTCCTTGTTTGCCCCCGAGACGCCTTCGGCGTCGGCCCCCCGAGGGGGCGTCGTCGCCTTGGGGCGGCCCGGCGGCGACTTGGATCATGCCTTCAGGCGGGCTCGATGCGCAGCCAGGTGGTCTTGAGTTCGGTGTACTTGTCCAGCGCGTGCAGGCTCTTGTCGCGGCCGTTGCCGCTCTGCTTGTAGCCGCCGAAGGGCACCGTGATGTCGTCCTCGTCATACGAGTTCACGTGAACCGTGCCGGCGCGCAGCGCACGGGCGACGCGGTGGGCGCGGTTGATGTTGTCGCTCCAGACGCTGGCCTGCAAGCCGTAGTTCGACGCATTGGCCAGGGCAATGGCCTCGGCCTCGGTCTTGAAGCGGATGATGCTCATCACCGGGCCGAAGATCTCTTCGCGAGCGATGGTCATGCCGTTGGCCACACGGTCGAACACCGTGGGCTCGACGTAGAAGCCGCCGCTGGCTTCGAGCGCGCGCCGCCCGCCCGTCACCGTGCGTGCACCTTCGCGGGTGCCGGCCTCGATGTAGCCCAGCACGGTGCGCAACTGGCCTTCATCGACCAACGCGCCCATCGTCGTCGAGGCGTCGAGGGGGTGCGCCGGCCGGTACTGCGGCGCCTCGGCGGCGGCCAGTTCGACAAAGCGGTCGGCGACGCTCTCGTGCACCAGCACCCGCGACGGCGCATTGCAGCTTTCGCCCTGGTTGAAAAACATGCTGCCGGCAGCGGTCTTGGCGGCGCGTTCGACGTCGGCGAAGTCTTCGAAGACGACGAAGGCCGACTTGCCGCCGAGTTCGTTGTAGACGCGCTTCAAGTTGCTGCGCCCGGCGTACTCGAGCATCTTGCGGCCCACGCGGGTGCTGCCGGTGAAGCCGATGGCGTCGACGTCCATGTGCAGCGCCAGCGCCTCGCCGGCCTCGTGGCCGTAGCCCGGCACGACGTTGAACACGCCGGGCGGGATGCCGGCCTCGACCGCCAGTTCGGCCAGGCGCAAGGCGGTGTAGGGTGACTTCTCGCTGGGTTTCAGAACCACCGAATTGCCGCTGGCCAGCGCCGGCCCGAGCTTCCACGCCGCCATGATCATCGGGTAGTTCCATGGCACGACGACACCCACCACGCCCATCGGTTCGCGCGTGATCAGCGCCAGGGCCGATGCGGCGGTGGGGGCGATCTCGCCGTAGACCTTGTCGATGGCCTCGGCGTACCAGGCGATCGTGCGCGCGGTGGAGGGCACATCGACCGACAGGGAGTACTGGATCGGCTTGCCCATGTCGAGCGTTTCGAGCAGGGCCAACTCTTCGCGTGCGGCGAGGATCTTCTCGGCGAATCGCTGCAGGAGCTTCTTGCGCACGGCGGGCGGCTTGCCGCACCAGCGGCCATCGGCGAAGGCGTTGCGGGCGCTCTTGACCGCGGCGTCGATGTCGGCTTCGCGGCAGCGGGCCACGGGGCCGAGTGAGCGTCCGTCGATCGGGGAGGCCTTGACGAAAGTCTCGCCTGCCTGCGCGGCGCAACGCTGGCCGTCGATCATCGCGCGGCCGTCAAAGGCCGCGGCGGCGGCCCTCGCGTGCCAATCGATGTTTGTCGCGGCCATGGCGTGAGTGTCGCTCTAGAAGCTGACCAGCACCGAGGCGCCGAACAAACTGTTGGACTTGCGGTAGCTGTCGGCCTTGACGTCGTAGAACACCGGGGCGTTGGCGCGATCCAGCCGGTACTCGACCTTGAGCGTGGTGTTCAGGTCGAACAGGTACGACAAGCCCATGGTCAGCGCACTGCGGTTGACGCCGCGTTCGGGGTCGGTTTGCTGCCAGGTCAAGCTTCCTTCGCCATCGTCGACGAGCGACCAGCCTGGCCCGATGCCATTGCGGTCGTCCGACGCGGTGTAGCCGAGCAGGCCGCCGCCGTTCTTGCTGTTCTTGATGTAGTCGTAACGCGCCGTGGCTTCCACGCGCGGCGTGAACTTGTAGGCCGCCAGTGCGGAGACGCCGGTCCATTTGGCGTCGCGCAAGGCACCGGTGCCCGGGTCGGGCGTGATCGACGCCATCTTCTGCGAACCATAGCTGACCTGCCCCTGCAGGGTCCAGTCGCCGCGAATGAAGTAGGCGTCGGCCTCGAACAGGTTGACCTTGGAGTCGACCCCGCTGGGATCGGCAAAGTTGGCCGCCTTGCCATGCACGCCGGCAAAACCGAAGCCCTGGTACTCGCCGCGCGAGTAGTCGACGCGGTAGGTGAGCACGGGCGTGTTGTTGCCCGAGGCCTTCTTGCTGGCGTTCATGTTGGCGAGCATCGACTTGATGATCCACTTGCCCTCGGTGATCTCCATCCCGACGCCGGTGTAGGCGGTGGGCAAGGTGAAGTCGAACAGCAGGTTGTGCGTGATCAGCTTGTTCAGCGTCGGTTGCAGGTACTCGTAGCCCGACCAGTCGGGGATCTGACCTGCGATCAGGCGCCGCTGCAGGCTGCCCAGCGGCACCGACACACTGGCTTCGTGCACGGGAGACTGGCCGTCGAACACCGCGCCGACGCCGCGATTCGGGGCCAGCGTCAGGCGCCAGCGCGTGCCGCTCTCCGTTTCCTTCTGGAAGTCGATCACCGCAGCGCCGAAGTACGAATTGTCGTAGTTGTAGCCGTCGTCGCCGACGGCGTTGAGGAACTGGAAGCCGCTGCGGTTCTGCGCCTTGTTGTAGATGAAAGTCGGGTCCATGTAGCCGCTGATCTTCAGCAGGCGCAGGCCCGAGGCGTCGCGAGCGTCTTCCAGCGCCTCGGATTTCACCGTGACGCGGTTGAGTTCACGCGCCTGCTCGGGCGTCATGCCCCATTGTGTAGCGCTGCCCGCGGCCGGCATCTTGGCTTCGGCGGCCTTGAGCTTGTTTTCCAACTCGGCGACG
>JANOPR010000171.1:0-1858 GCA_031421955.1 Burkholderiales bacterium | reverse complement strand
GGTTGCCGTCCACGGCATCTGCATGGGCGGCGGCCTCGAACTGGCGCTGGCCTGCCACTACCGCGTCGCGGCGCCGGGCACCAAGGTCGCGCTGCCCGAGGTCAAGCTCGGCCTGGTGCCGGGTGCCGGCGGCACCCAGCGGCTGCCGCGCGCCATCGGTGTCGAGACGGCCTTGAACATGATCGCCACCGGCGAGCCGGTGAACAGCGAAGTGCTGGCCAAGGTGCCAGGACAAAATCTGTTTGACCGATTGATCGACGGCGATCTGATCGAGGGCGCGGTGTCCTTTGCGATCGAGAAGGCCGACGAGTTCGCGCAAGGCGGCGCGTTGCCGCTGGTGCGCCACCTGAAGGCTACGCACCCGAATGCCGATGCCTACTTCCAGTTCGCGCGCAACACCGTCAAGGCGATGGCCAAGCACTTCCCGGCGCCGGCGCGTTGCGTCGATTGCGTCGAGCAGGCGGTCAAGGCCACGAACTTTGAGGACGGCCTGCTCTACGAGCGCAACACGTTTCTGGCGCTGATCGGCACGCCCGAGAGCAAGGCGCTGCGCCATGCCTTCTTCGGCGAGCGCGCGGCCAGCAAGATCGCTGACGTGCCGGGCGACACGCCGCAGCGCGCGATCAAGAAGGTGGCCGTCATCGGCGCCGGCACCATGGGCGGCGGCATCAGCATGAACTTTCTCAACGCCGGCATCCCCGTGACGATGCTGGAGATGAAGCCAGAAGCGCTCGACCGCGGCATGGCCACGATCCGCAAGAACTACGAATCGCAAGTCAAGAAGGGCAAGCTCAAGCAAGACAAGTTCGACGGCCGCATGGCGCTCTTGACGACGACCCTGGCCTACGACGACATCAAGGACGCCGACCTGGTGATCGAGGCGGTGTTCGAAGAGATGGGTGTCAAGGAGAAGGTCTTCAAGACGCTGGATGAGGTGATGAAACCGGGCGCTATCCTGGCGTCGAACACCTCGACGCTGGATGTAAACAAGATCGCCTCTTTTACAAAGCGCCCGCAGGACGTGGTTGGCCTGCATTTCTTCAGCCCGGCCAATGTGATGAAGCTGCTGGAAGTGGTGCGCGGCGAGAAGACGAGCAAGGAGGTGCTGGCCACCGTGATGGCGCTGGCCAAGAAGATCAAGAAGACCGCGGTGGTGTCGGGCGTGTGCGACGGCTTCATCGGCAACCGCATGATCGAGCAGTATTCGCGCCAGGCCGGCTTCCTGATCGAAGAGGGCGCCACGCCGAGCCAGGTGGACCGCGCGGTCGAGCGATTCGGCTTCGCAATGGGGCCCTTCCGCATGGGCGACCTGGCCGGCAACGACATCGGCTGGGCGATCAGGAAGCGCCGCTACGTCGAAAAGCCCAATCTGCGCTACAGCAAGACCGCCGACCTGCTGTGCGAGCTGGGGCGCTTCGGCCAGAAGACGGGGGCCGGCTGGTACGACTACGAACCCGGCAAGCGTGCGCCGATTCGCTCCGCGCTGGTCGAAGACATGCTTGCCAAGCACCGCACCGAGCTCGGCATCACGCCACGCAAGATCGGCGACGACGAGATCGTCCACCGCCTCGTGTACGCGCTGGTCAACGAGGGCGCGAAACTGCTCGAAGAGGGCATCGCCAGCAAGGCCAGCGACATCGACATGGTCTACCTCACCGGCTACGGCTTCCCGCTGTTCCGCGGCGGGCCCATGTGCTATGCGGACACACAAGGCCTTTTCAACGTCGTGCAGACCATGAAGCGCTTCGCCAAGAACCCGCTCGACGATGCCAGCTTCTGGCAGCCCGCCCCCTTGCTGGCCCGCCTTGCCGCTGAAGGCAAGAGCTTCACCTGATCAGGAGCCCCCCATGAGCAACGC
>JANOPR010000170.1:0-1647 GCA_031421955.1 Burkholderiales bacterium | reverse complement strand
TCGCGCGCCAGCGCAAGGGCCTCGGCGGCCAGCGCCTTGTCTTCGAAGGCCTTCAGCTCGGGCGTGATGTAGCGCTCGGCGTTCTTCAGCGTCTGGCGGCGCTGGTAGTCGGCCGGCACCTTCTCGAGATGCGAAGCCGTGACCTCGATGAAGAAGCCGTGCACTTTGTTGAACTGCACGCGCAGGTTCGGAATGGCGGTGCGGCTGCGTTCGCGGGTTTCGAGTTCAAGCAGGAACACGTCGCAGTTCTGCGTGATCGCCCGCAGCTCGTCGAGCTCGGCGTCATGCCCTGCGGCGATCACGCCGCCGTCGCGCAGCAGCACCGCGGGCTCATCGGCGACAGCCGAGGCGAGCAGCGCGGCGATTGTCGGGTCGGGTTGCAATGCAGCGTGCAACTCACTCAGCAGTGCCGAGCCCGTGGCGGCGGCGGCGCGCAACGTGGGCAGCGCCAGCAGCGAATGGCGCAATCCGGCGAGTTCTCGCGGCCGCACCTGGCGCAAGGCGATCCGCGAGACGATGCGCTCGACATCGCTCACCGCCCGCAGGGCATCGCGCAGCGGCGCATAGCCGCGTGCAATCAATTCGGCCAAGGCGTCGTGGCGCGCGCCGGCCTGCGCGCGCGCGCGCTGCGGATGCGTCAGCCAGTGGCGCAGCGCACGGCTGCCCATGCCGGTGCGGCAGGTGTCGAGCAGCGTCAGCAGCGTTGGGCTGGCCTCGCCGCGCAGGGTCTGCGTCAGCTCCAGGTTGCGGTGCGTGGCCGGCGGCAGGTCGAGCAGGTCGCTGGCGCGCTCAACCGTGAGCGCGCGAATGTGCGACAGCGCCTGGCTCTGCGTGTGCTCGGCAAAGCTCAGCAGCGCGCCGGCAGCGGCGTGGGCCAGCGGCAGGTCTTGCGCATTGAAACCGGCCAGGCTCGCGACCTGCAACTGCGCGCACAGCTTGCGCACGCCCAGGGCGGCATCGAACTGCCAGGGCGGGCGCTGCGTGAGCGTGATGCCCGTCAGGGCCACGGCCGGTGGCAGCGCCTCGCGGTCGGCACACAGCAATTCGGCGGCATCCAGGCGCGCCAGCCAGGCCGGCAGTTCGCGTTCACTGCATTCGGTCAGGCCCAGCCGACCGCTGGCCAGGCCGAGCCAGGCCAGCCCGAACGCCGCACGCTCGCGCGTGATCGACAACAGCAGGGCGTCCTGCCCCGCGGCCAGCAACTCGTTGTCGGTGATCGTGCCCGGCGTCACCACGCGCACGACCTTGCGCTCGACGGGGCCCTTGGCCGTGGCCACGTCGCCGACCTGCTCGGCAATCGCCACCGACTCGCCGAGCTTGACCAGCTTGGCCAAGTACGCTTCGAGCGCGTGCACCGGCACGCCGGCCATCACCACCGCTTCGCCGGCCGAAGCGCCACGTGAGGTCAATGTGATGTCCAGCAACCGGTTGGCCTTGCGCGCGTCGTCATAGAAGACTTCGTAGAAGTCGCCCATGCGAAAGAAGAGCAGCGAGTCCGTATGCTCAGCTTTCAGGCGCAGGTATTGCGCCATGACCGGGGTGTGGGCGGCGAAGTCCACGCTCAGTCCGATCGATCAGCCAGGTGTGGCGTCAGTCTTCTTGATGTGCACTGACGCGCGCTTGGTCGCCGCGGGCAGGGTGGCGCTG
>JANOPR010000169.1:0-3035 GCA_031421955.1 Burkholderiales bacterium | reverse complement strand
TGATGCCGCTGGACGACCTGGGTTTGATCAAGGGCATCAGTGTCAACTACTTCAGCGGCGAGCCGGTGACGCGCGCCGAAGCACGCGAAGTCGGTGAGGCCTGGGCGCCGTTCAAGTCCGTGGCCACCTGGTACGTCTGGCGCAGCCTGGACCCGCTGCCGGTCGAGTACTGAGATTGAGGAGAACTTGCGCATGAGCAAACGCCACTTCCTCGAGTTCGAGCAGCCGATCGCCGAGCTCGACGCCAAGATCGAAGAGTTGCGTTACGTGCAGAATGAGTCGGCGGTTGACATCTCCGACGAAATCGAACGCCTGGACAAGAAGAGCCAGCAGCTCACCAAGGACATCTACTCCAGCCTCTCGCCGTGGCAGGTGACGCAGATTGCGCGCCATCCGCAACGGCCCTACACGCTCGACTACGTCAACGAGCTGTTCACCGACTTCACGGAACTGCACGGCGACCGTGCGTTTTCCGACGACCTGTCCATCGTCGGCGGCTTGGCGCGCTTCAACGGCCAGCCGTGCATGGTGCTGGGCCAGCAGAAGGGCCGCGACACGAAGGAGCGCGGGCTGCGCAATTTCGGCATGAGCCGGCCCGAGGGCTACCGCAAGGCCCTGCGCCTGATGCGCCTGGCCGAGAAGTTCAAGCTGCCGCTGTTCACGTTTGTCGACACGCCCGGCGCCTATCCCGGCATCGGCGCCGAGGAGCGCGGACAGAGCGAGGCCATCGGCCGCAACATCTTCGAGATGGCGCAGCTGGAGGTGCCGATCATCGTCACCATCATCGGCGAGGGTGGTTCGGGCGGCGCGCTGGCGCTGTCGGTCGGCGACCAGTTGTTGATGCTGCAGTACTCCGTGTACTCGGTGATCTCTCCCGAGGGTTGTGCATCGATCCTGTGGAAGTCGGCCGAGCGCGCTGCCGAGGCCGCCGAGGCCCTGGGCATCACGGCGCACCGCCTGAAGGCCCTGGGTGTGGTTGACAAGATCGTCAGCGAGCCCGTCGGCGGCGCCCACCGCGATCCCAGGGCGATGTGCGCCTCGCTCAAGCGCGCCCTGGTCGACGCGCTGCGGCAGGTCGTGGACTTGAAGCCCAATGAACTGCTCGACCGCCGTTACCAGCGCCTGCAGTCGTACGGCCGCTTCCGCGATACGAAAGAGCGGTGAGTTGATCCACCCCCGAAGCGCCTTTGGCGCGGTGGAAAGCTGACATGCTCGTCGCGGTAGCCGTCAGCGGTGGCTGCGATTCGATGGCTCTACTGCATTGCACGGCAAGGGCGGCCGTGCTACTGGGCATCGGCGTCGTCGCGCTGCATGTGCACCATGGCCTGCAGGCAGACGCCGACGCGTGGGCTCGGTTGGTCGAGCAAACCTGCCAGCGCTGGTCGCTGCACTTCGCAATGCAGCGCCTCGAAGGCAAACCTGCCAAGGGCGAAAGCGTCGAAGCCTGGGCGCGCCGTGGCCGCTACCTGGCGCTGGCGGCCATGGCGCGCGCGGCGGGCGCAGGCACCGTGCTGCTGGCCCACCACCAGCAAGACCAGGCCGAGACCTTCCTGTTGCAGGCGCTGCGCGGGGCCGGACCGGCGGGCCTCGCGGCCATGCCCAGGCAGGTCGAGCGTGAGGGCATCGTCTGGGCGCGTCCCTGGCTGGGGCAGCCCGCGGCAGTTGTTGCAACGTACGCACGACGCCATCGGCTGCGCTTTGTCGCCGACCCGAGCAATGCCGATCCACGCTTCGCGCGCAGCCGCCTGCGCGAGCAACTGCTGCCGGCACTGCGGCAGGCCTTCCCCGGCGCGGATGCGCTCCTGGCCGAATCGGCGGCGCGCAACGCCGAGGCGCAGGCGCTGCTCGATGAGATTGGGCAGGCCGACCTGGTCGCGCTCGGCGCGGCCGGCGCCTTGCGCCTCGTGCCCTGGCGCGCACTCAGCGACGCACGGCGGCGCAACGTGTTGCGGCTGTGGCTGCGCCAGGCGCTTGGACGCGGCGCGCCGCAATCGCTGGTCGAGCGCTTGATGCACGAGCTGCGCGGCACCGCCGCAGCGGAGTGGCCCGCTGCGGGCATGACGCTGCGTCGCTACCGCGGTCGGCTGGCGGCAGTGCCTGCGCGCAATGCGACGGCGCCGTCATCGTCACTGCCGCAGCGGGCCGGGATCGATTGCGCGGGGTCGTATCCGGTGCCAGGCCAGGCCGGCCGCTTGCATGTGCTTGCGGCGCCGGCCGGCGGTGTGCCCCTGGACGCCTTGCGCAATGCCCAATGGCGCGTGCGTTCAGGTGGCGAGAATTTTCAGCGCGCAATGGGTACGCCACCGCGCAGGCTGAAGAAGCAGTTTCAGGCCGCGGGCATCGCCAGCTGGCAGCGCGACGCCCCCTTGTTGTTCAGCGCCGATGGTCGCTTGCTCTTTGTCCCCGGCCTGGGCATCGATGCGCGCGCGCAGGCTGTCGCGGGAGCGCCTCAGTTTGCGCTTTCCTGGGAGCCCGATTGAGTTCGCGCACGAAGGCGGCTGTGCGCTCGCCGATAGAATCGCGGGTTTTCCCCGGCCCAAATCCCGACTGAGCATGGCTCTCATCGTTCACAAGTACGGCGGCACCTCGATGGGGTCGACCGAGCGCATTCGCAGCGTGGCCAAGCGCGTGGCCAAGTGGGTTCGCGCGGGCCACCAGATCGTGGTCGTGCCTTCGGCCATGAGCGGCGAAACCAACCGCCTGCTCGGCCTGGCCAAGGAGTTGTCGCCCGCGCAGATGACCCCGGCGGCGATGCGCGAGCTCGACGCGATCGCTGCCACCGGCGAACAGGTCTCGGTCGGCCTGCTGGCGATGGCGCTGTTGGCCGAGGGCCTGGACGCCGTGAGCTACGCCGGTTGGCAGGTGCCGATCGTTACCGATTCGGCCTACACCAAGGCGCGCATCCAGAGCATCGACGACGCCAAGGTGCGTGCCGACCTGGCCGCAGGCCGCGTCGTCATTGTCACGGGGTTCCAGGGCGTCGACGACCAGGGTGACGTGACCACCCTCGGCCGCGGCGGCAGCGACACTTCGGC
>JANOPR010000168.1:0-2384 GCA_031421955.1 Burkholderiales bacterium | reverse complement strand
AGCGCCATTTTCTCGATCGTCAGCGAGCCCTCGCCGGCCTGCTTGATGGTCGACAGCCACTTGACCATCACGCCTTCTTCGAGCGCCTCCTCGACCTCGAAGTCGTGTGCCGGCATCTTCTCGCGCGTGCGCCGGTAGACGATGACGGCCTCGGTGGCGCCCAGGCGCTTGGCCGTGCGCGCGACATCGATGGCAGTGTTGCCGCCACCGTAGACGACGACGCGGCGGCCGAGCATCGGCTTGTCCTCGCCTTCCATCGAGCGCAGCACGGCCACTGCGTCCAGGATGTGCGCCGAGTCCTTGGCCGGGATGAAGGCGCGCTTGGCGATGTGTGCGCCGACGGCCAGGAACGCGGCGTCGAAGGCGCCGTCCTGCATCGATTGCGCCAGGTCTGCGACCTTCGTGTTCAGCCGCACCACGACGCCCATGTCGACCACGCGCTGCATCTCGGCGTCGAGCACGTCACGCGGCAACCGGTACTTGGGGATGCCAAAGCGCATCATGCCGCCCACCGCGGGCCCGGCTTCGATGACGGTCACGGCGTGACCGAGCCGGCGCAGGTGGTAGGCCGCCGACATGCCCGATGGACCCGCACCGACGACGAGCACATGCTTGCCCGATGCCAGACTCGGCGCCGCGAAGCACCAGCCCTGCTTCAGCGCTTCATCGCCGAGGAAACGCTCGACCGAGTTGATGCCGACCGCCGCGTCGAGCTGCGCGCGGTTGCACACGCCTTCACAGCTGTGGTAGCAGACCCGGCCCATGATGGCCGGGAACGGGTTGTCGCGCGTCAGGTGGCGCCAGGCGGCTTCGTAATCGCCGCTCTCGGCGTGGAACAGCCAGCCCTGGATGTCCTCGCTGGCAGGGCACTGGGCATTGCAGGGCGGCAGGCGATCGACGTAGACCGGGCGCTCGGTGCGCCAGGTCCCGGTCTTGTTGGCCAGGGATGACCCGGGGTCGAGCGTGATCGCGAAGGGTTTGCGCATCGTCATGCCGCAACCTCCTGGGCAAGCAGGCCGAAGCGCCGGATATTGCGGTCGGCGTTGGCCTGGATCTTCTTGACCATCTCGGGGTGCGCGTGCTCGCCGAAGAGGTGCGCAAAGCGTTTCTGCGGTTTGAGGTACTCCTCGACAGGCACGCGATGGCGGATCGTCGTGACGTGGGTAACCTCGCCGTGCTCGGCTTCGAAGACCGGGAAGATGCCCGTCTCTCGGGCCAGCCGCGCGAGGCGGATCGTGTCGTGAGCGGCCGAGCCCCAGCCGAGCGGGCACGGCACCAGGATGTGCAGGTAGCGCGCGCCGTGCAGCGTCATCGCCTTCTCGACCTTGGCCTCGAGGTCGCGCAGGTCCGCGACCGTTGCGGTGGCCACGTAGGGAATCTCGTGCGCCATGGCGATGCGCGGCAGGTTCTTGCCCTGGCCGAACGCGGCGCCCGGATCGGCGCCGACCGCCATCGTGGTGGCCGTTCGCGCGGCGGGCGGGGTGGCCGAGCTGCGCTGCACCCCCGTGTTCATGTAGGCCTCGTTGTCGTAGCAGATGTAGAGCACGTCGTCGTTGCGCTCGAACATGCCCGACAGGCAACCGAAGCCGATGTCGGTGGTGCCGCCGTCGCCGCCCTGCGCGATCACGCGCACCTTGCTGTGCGTGAGGCCCTGCTTGACCGCCTTGATCTTCAGCGCCGCCGCAATCCCGGTGCCCACCGCCGCCACGTTGCCGAACAGCGAGTGGATCCACGGCAATTGCCAGGAGGTTTCGGGGTACGGCGTCGAGAACACCTCGAGGCAGCCGGTGGCATTGGCGGCGATCAGTTGGTTGCCGGTTGCGCGCATCGCGGCGTCGACCGCGTAGCGCGCGCCGAGCGCCTCGCCGCAGCCCTGGCAGGCGCGGTGCCCCGAGTTCAGCGAGTTGTTGCGCTCGATGGTGGCCTGCACACTGCGCTGCTCGGGTGCCAGCAAGCGGTTGCCGACCGTGAAGGTGCCGGTCTGGTAGAACTTGATGGGCTGGGTCATGTCAACTCACCCTGGACGCGACCGTGCCCACGTCGCGCAACAGGTTCTCGGCGATCGGCCCGCTGCGGCGCACCTGCGCCTCGCGCTCGAGCTGGCGGTTGACGATCTGCCAGTCCAGGTCCATGAAGCTCAGCGGCTGCAGCTTGTCGGCGATGGCTTCGCGCAGCGTGCGGTGCAGCGAGGACTTGGTGATGGCGCGGCCGCCAAGCCCCGCGACCACGGTATAGCCGTGCAACTGCAGTCCCGACAGCGCCACCCGCACATCGGTCGAGACGACGCCGCCCAGGCCGACGCTGAAGCTCTTTTCCAGCACCACCACCCGCTTGGCGCCTTGCAGCGCCGTGCGCACCGCGGCCAGCGGGAAAGGCCGGAACGA
>JANOPR010000167.1:0-3652 GCA_031421955.1 Burkholderiales bacterium | reverse complement strand
GTGGCGCGTGGATTGTTCGGCCTCACGTTCGGCGGCCTCGATGCGGCTCTTGCGCACCGTGTCGGTGGCCTCCTGCTGGCGCAGGAAGTAATGCACCGTGGTCAGCAGCATGGCGATGACGGGCAGGGCGCCGAGCAACACGCTCAGGCCAGACTGCTGCACCGTCAGGAACAGCAGCGCGGCCAGCAGCGCGCTGCCGCCGTAGGCAATGCCGATGGTGCCGAAGGTGCCGATGAACTCGCGCACCTTGAAGGGCTCGCCGCGTTTGAACGAGAACACCAGGGACACGAACACCGTGTTGGCGACGAAGTAAGTGATGGCCACGGCCATCGAAGCCAGCAGCAGCAGGCCGGGGTTGCTCACGTTGCTCGGACCCATCCAGCCGAACAGCAGGCTCATCAGTTGGCCGGCGAGGAACATTGCCAGCGCCGATATCGGCGGGCTGGCGATGCGGCTGGTCCAGCGTTTGGACGAGCGGTGCACGCCGACATAGGCCTCGCCGGCGGCAGCCAGGATTGCCGCCGGGGCGCCGTGCATCAGTAGCAACAGGAAGATGAAGATTTCACCGGCAACGAAGGAGTTCTTCGAGCCTGGAATGCGCACCGGAAAGAAGCCGGCGATCGCCGCCAGCGCGCCGCCTGCGAAGATCTGGGCAATGACTTCAAAGGGCAGCGAGCGCACCGCCAGCAGAGAGTAGACGAACGCCGCGGCGCCGAGCATGACCATCACCCACCAGTAGGTGGTCGCCTTGGGGTTGTAGTCCGGCATCAGCGCCTGGTGCAGGCGCTGCAGCGGATTCAGGCGCAGCACGGGTGGATCGGTGGCATCCATTGTTGACATTCTGTTAGAACGTCAGCGCAGTGTGCGGCCGTGGACCGCGAGTCAGGCGTTAATTTTCCCCGGTTAGTACGCTTTCGCTCATGACGACGCCCTCGCTCATGACAACACCTTCGCTCATGACAACACCTTCGCTCATGACGACGCCTTCGCTCATGACGACACCCTCGCTCATGACGACGCCTTCGCTCATGACAACACCCTCGCTCATGACGACGCCTTCGCTCATGACGACGCCGCTGCCCGAGATGAACCAGCTCGACAGGAGCGGGGTCAGGGTGAACACGCCGGTCTTGCCGATCAGCGAACTCGTGCCCAGCATGGCGCTGCCGTCGACCACACCGCTGGTGAGCAGAGTCTGGTTACGCAGCGGCTTTTCCCAGAACCAGTAGACGAAGACCTTGTTGGCGTCCCAGTAGCTCGGGTAACGCTCGAGCACGACATTGCGCGCCCAGACGACGCGCGGGTTGTAGATCGGCTGGTACTTGGTGAACAGCGCGTCGCCCGTGACCACGCGGTTGCCGCCGACGAAGGCGATGCGCGACCAGCTGAAGGATTGGCCGTTGATGGACGAATTGCGGCCGGGCATCGCCTTGCCGGCGGCCAGCAGCGAGTCGCCTGCGGCGATGGTGCCGGCTGCGATTGCGCTGGCGACGTCGGTACGAATCGTCTTGGCCAGGGCCACCGCGCCGCTGACGTTGACCAGGCCCGTGCCTTGCTGAAGCAGGCTGGCGCCGGCAATCGGCTGGGCCGTGTACTGGAGGATCGCCTTGACCAGCGCCGGCGTCAGGCCCGGGTTGGCCTGCAGCAGCAACGCCGCGGCGCCCGCCACGACCGGGGCTGCCACCGATGTGCCCGAGAGGTACATCTGTGTCTCGCGGTACGTCTGCGTGATGCCGGTCGCAGTGACGAGCGGGGCAAACAGGTTGGTCGCCAGCAGGTTCCAGGTCGGGAGCAACGCGTCGGCCCGTGTGGCCGCGGCGCCGACGACCAGATTGCCGGGAGCGACCAGATCGGGCTTGAGCAGGTTGTCGGGTTGGCGCACGCCGGCCACGATGCGGCCGCCGCGGGTCGGGCCACGCGAACTGAAGCCGTTGACCGTGTCGTCGGCACGCGCCGTGGTGCCCTTGAAGTGAGCCGAGCCGACCGTGATGACGGTCGGGTCATTTCCGGGCGACGAGATCGTGCCGTAGGTCTCCTGCCCCACCAGGTTCTTGCCGTAGTTGCCGGCAGCGACGACGACTGTGATGCCCACCGAGACCGCACTGCGCGCGGCCACGCACAGCGGGTCGTCCTGCCAGCTGTCGGTGGAGGCCATCGCCAGGCTCAGGTTCATCACCCGGATGTTGTATTCCTTGGCGTGATAGATCACCCACTGGATTCCTTCGAGTGTGTCGCTGAGGGTGCCCAGGCCCTGGTCGTTGAGGACCTTGACGTCGTAGATATTGGCGTTGGGCGCCATGCCGGTGAGGTCGGGAGCGAAGTTGTACGTCACCGGGCGGCCGGCTGCGACCGAGGCCACGTGCGTGCCATGGCCGTAGCCGTCCTGCACCAGGTTCGTGCTGTTGTCTATGGCGGCTTCGTAGGTCGCCAGGGCCGCGCTGCCAGGTTGCAGCGAGGTGCTGCTGTCAAAGCCATTCGTCCAGTCGGCCAGCGTCGTGGTCATGAACTGCACGTTCTTGACGACACGCGTGTTGCCAGTGGCGTTGTTGAAGGCTTCGTGGTTCTTCATCACGCCGGAGTCGACGACGGCAATGCCAATGCCGGTGCCGTCCAGACCGCTGTAGTTGGTCTTGGTCGAGCCAGTGCGCACCGCGCTGGTGGTCGCGCCCGTGATGGCTTCCAGCGTGCTGGCGGTGCGGCGCGTCTCGCGGTTTGGCGCCACGAACCTGACGTCGCTGCGCTCGGCGACCTTGGCCACCTTGCGTGCCGGCAATGTGGCCGTCAGCATGCGCAGGCCGGGCATGGTCGCGTCGATCGTGCCACCCGCGCGCTTGATTTCCTTGCGCAGGTCGGTCATGTCCTGGTCGGCGTCGCCGCTGACGAACACCACCTGCACCATGCGCTGACCGCGGTGCTCCTTGGCCCAACGCTTGGACGGTGTTGCGCCGGCGTCAATCGCGTCCTGGAGGTCGCGGGCGACCTTCCTTTCAGGGGCATGGCCCTGTCCGCTGCCGGGCGCCGCGATCGCGTGCTGTCCCGTCACCAGTGCGATCGCCGTGACCATCGCCATCAGGCGCCTGAAGAACTGCTTCAGCGCGCGACGCTCGATCAGGACCGTGAATTTCGTGAGGTGGCTCATCCGGGTCTCCCATGTCATTTGTCATCGTCGTCACATCGCTGGCCGTCGGTCGGTACTTGTTTCGTGCCGTACCGGCGTGTAAGCAGAGGTGACGGATGGATCGTAGAGATATGTGTCGGGATGCAACACGGGGTCGGGTTGCGCACCGTGACGGATGCACGTTGACTACTTCACGCCGGGCCGGCGTGTTGCATTTGCGGGGGTCTCGGCGCCGCGGAACGGCGCTGTTGAGCTCAGCTGCCGGCGCCCGGCGTGTCGCGCGTCCAGCGCCACTGGCCGGCGGCCTGGTGGGCGGGCAGCGGCCAGGCACCGACGGCGCTGCGGTGCAGCGCCTCGACGCGGTTGCCGACGGCGGCCACCATGCGTTTGACCTGGTGATAGCGGCCTTCGGTCAAGGTCATGCGCAATTGCTGCGCGCCGGTGGCTTCGCAGGCAAGGGCGCGCACCGGCGCCGGGTCGTCGTCCAGCACCACCCCGGTCAGCAGGCGCTCGACCGTGTCGCCGGCGAGCGCG
>JANOPR010000166.1:0-4698 GCA_031421955.1 Burkholderiales bacterium | reverse complement strand
CGCGAGCGCCAGCGCACGGCGCTGCTGCGCTCACGCCTGCTGGCCGTGGCCGGGCAGTGGCAGGCCAAGGACGGCAGCACGCACTTGATTGCGCGCCGGCTGGTGGACGTGACGCCGTGGCTGGGCGAACTGGCCACGCGTTCGCGGGATTTTCATTGAGCGGCTCGGCAGGCCCCGGTCGCGACCTGAGGCGCGCGTGCAAGCCATCTGCCCGCGGCCCCGCCGGGCGCCCGATGGCACACTGGCCAGCTACGAGCGTCACCACCCCGAGCAGATCACGCCGTACAGCCTGGTGCAGCAGCACGCCGCCCATCTGGTCGACCACGTCATCCCCCATGTGCCGGCGCGCCTGCCCACAGCCCTTCCCCGGCGCGCTACGGGTTCATGAAGCCGGGCAGCAAATGAACCGTCGCGATGATGACAAGCCCTTGCGCGCTGGCGTAGTGCCACATCAACGCGATGCAGTCGAGTGTGTTGCGGGCGTCGGGCCGCAGGCGCCCGGACAGCGAGCGCGCACCGAGATAGCCGCCCATCAGCAGCAGCAATACGGCGTGCAATCCCTGGTAGCCCAGCATCGCCGCAACCGTCGCGCTCCACGCGTTCGCGGTGGGGTCCAGGTTGGCGTGACTGGCCCATTGCGTGGCGAAGGCGCCGCCGGCGCACGCCATCGCCACCGCGACTGCCACGCAAAGGGCGGGCGGCGAACGCAAGGCCCGCCGCGCCAGCACTTTTGCCAACGAACCTGCGATCCACAGCGCCGCAGCGAGCAGCGTCCACAGCGGCGCCGGCAGTTCGGCGCCGGGCGGCGGGCAGACCTCGGCCAGCATCGAGACATGTACGTGCGCGAACAACATCGACGCGAACACGGTGCCATCGACGAAGAGCAGCAGCACCATCGCCCACCAGGCATGCGAAGCCGAGCGGTGCGCGCCCACCGGCACGCTGACGCCCTCCCCGATCAGCGCTGTCGGTGCGTGCGGCGCCGAATCGGTTTCCCACAACCACATGATGATGGCGACGATCGAGATGGCGCCACAAAGCCACGCCAGCCAAGGCAGCTTGGCCGTCAGCAGCAAGAAGAAGCCGGCCGTGCCGAGGGCGGCGACGAACGGGCGCCAACTGTCGCTGGGCAGCAGCAGCAGGTAGCGCGGCTCGGCGCGCAGCGCGCTGGTGACCAACGCCTCGCGCCGACCCGACGGGCTGCCGGGCAGCCAATGCTGACCCGCTGCTACTTCCGCGGCCAGCGCCGGCCGCTGCCACAGCGGGTCGCGCGAGCGCACGTCGGGAATGCTGCGCGTGCCATAGGTCTGCCCCTGCAACCACTCCAAGGTCGCGCCCTGCCAGGGATTGTGGTGCGGCTGCTGCGGGCGGCTCCAGGTGCGGATGGCGTCGAAGAGAAACAGCGCGACGCCGGCCGCGAAGACGAATGCGCCGATCGACGACAGCAGGTTCAGCGTGTTCCAGCCGAGGTCGGGCGCGTAAGTCGCAACCCGGCGCGGCATGCCGAGCAGGCCGCTGATGTGCATCGGAAAGAACGCCAGGTTGAAGCCGCCGAACATCAGACCGAAGACCCACTTGGCCAGGCGCTCCGAGAAGCGGTGACCGTTGACCAGCGGCCCCCAGTGGTACAGGCTGGCGAAGACCGGAAACAGCATGCCGCCGATTAGCACGTAGTGCAGGTGGGCGACGATGAAATAGGTGTCGTGCACCTGGGTATCGAAGGGCTGGACGGCGAGCATCACGCCGGTCAGTCCGCCGAGCACGAACGCGAAGAGAAAGCCGAACAGGAACAGCGCGGTCGAGTTGATACGCACCCTGCCGCGCGTCAGGGTGGCGATCCAGGCGAAGACCTGAATGCCGCTCGGAATCGCCACTGCCATGCTGGCCGCCGACACGAGGGCCATTTGAAGTGGCCCGAGTCCGGCGGTGAACATGTGGTGGACCCACAGCGCAAAGCTCAGGACGGCGACCGCGACCAGCGAGACGACGACCGCGCGGTGGCCGACCAGCGGCGTTCGCGCGACCACGGGAACCATCATCGAGACCATGCCGGCCGCGGGCAGGAAGATGATGTAGACCTCGGGATGGCCGAAGAACCAGAACAGGTGCTGCCACAGCAGCGGATCGCCGCCGCGCGCGGGAATGAAGAACGGCCAGTCCAGCGCGCGTTCCATTTCGAGCAGCGTGCTGCCGGCGATGATGGCCGGGAACGCGAACAGGATCATCAGCGCCGTGACCAGCATCGCCCAGGCGTAGATCGGCATCTTGCCGAGCGACATGCCCGGCGCGCGCGTGAACAGCACGCCGATCACGATCTCGATGGCCCCGGCGATGGCCGAGATCTCGATGAAGCCGATGCCCAGCAGCCACCAGTCGGCTCCGGCGCCGGGTGATTGACTTTTGCCGGTGAGCGGCGGGTACATGAACCAGCCGCCGTCGGGCGCGACGCCGAAAAACAGGGTGCCGAAGAACACCAGGCCGCCGACGGCATAGGCCCAGAACGCGTAGGCCGAGAGCCGCGGAAACGGCAGGTCGCGCGCGCCGAGCATGTTCGGCAGCATGTACACGGCGATCGCCTCGACCACCGGCACGGCGAACAGGAACATCATCACCGTGCCGTGCATCGTGAAGACTTGGTTGTACGTGGCCTCACTGAGCAGCGTGTTGCCCGGCACGGCGAGCTGGGCCCGTATCAACAGACCGAGCACGCCGGCCAGGACCAGGAACAACAGCGCCGTGGCGACGTAGTAGATGCCGATATAGGTGTTGTTGATCGCCGAAAGAAGGCGCCAGCCGCGCGGCGGCGCCCAGGCGCGCTCGAGGCGATCCAACTCGTCGACGGGGCGCGGCAGCCGGTTGGGCAGCGCGCGTGATGGCTCAGTAGCGTCGGTCACTGCAGATGCTCGAGGTAGGCCGCGAGGGCCTGCAGGGTCGATGCATCAACGGTCTTGGACGAAGGCATGCGCGCGCCGGGTTTGAGGTGCTGGACATCGGCGATCCAGGCCATGAGCGCGTCGCGGCTGTTGCGCAGGGTCCCGGCGCCCAGATACAGGCGGCTGCCGACATGCGTGAGATCGGGCGCGGCAAGGCTGCCCGCGCCCAGGCCGCGCACCGTGTGGCACGAGACGCAGCGCTGGGCGATGAACGCCTGCTGCCCGCGCCACTGCAACTCGGTTGCGGGCGGTGCGGCCTCACCGGCCTGCAGCGCCAGCCAGCGCTCGAATTCGTCGGCCGGCTGCGCCACCACGTGCAATGTCATTCGCGCATGCTGCTGGCCGCAGAACTCGGCGCATGGGGCACGAAAGACGCCGGCCCGGCTGGCACTCAGCACGAGCTGATTCACCCTGCCCGGCACGGCGTCGACCTTGCCGGCCAGCGCCGGTACCCAGAAACTGTGGATCACATCGGCACTCGAAATGCCGATCACGACCGGCTGGCCAACCGGCAGCCGCAGCTCGTTGGCAAGCACGACGGAGCGACCGGTTTGCGGGTCGCGGTAGCGCACCTCCCACCACCACATGTGGCCGGTGATGCTGACCACCATCGCGCCGGGCGGCGCCGGCTCGGCCAAGCGCGCCGACAACGCAACGCTCCAGCCGAGCAGCGCGCTCAGCACCACGGCCGGAAAGACCACGCCGCCGCCAATCAGCCACAGCGCCGGCCGCACGCGGCGCGGCGTCTCGCGCTGTTGCAGCGCCCGCGCGAGCAGCAGCATCACGCCGGCGAAGATCATTGCAGCACCGATGAACAGCACCCAGCCGATGGCCGCGATGGACTGTGCGGCCGGGCCGGCGGGCCAGAGCACCGGGCTGTTCATTTCACCCGTTCACTGCGCCATCCCGCTCCGGCAGCTTCCAATTCGGCCGGATGAAATGGCAGGTGTAGCCATTCGGCCGGCGTTCCAAGTAGTCCTGATGCTCGGCTTCGGCTTCCCAGAACGGGCCTGCCGCGGCCAGTTCGGTCACCACCTGCCCGGGCCACAGGCCAGAGGCTTGCACATCGGCGAGCGTGTCTACGGCAACGCGCTTTTGCTCTTCGCTCGTGAAATAGATGGCCGACCGGTAGCTCATGCCCTGGTCGTTGCCCTGGCGGTCGCGCGTCGTGGGATCGTGAATCTGGAAGAAGAACTCGAGGATCTTGCGGTAGGGGAGGCGGGCCGGATCGAAGACGATTTCGATGGCCTCGGCGTGGCTGCCGTGGTTGCGATAGGTCGCGTTCGGAACATCGCCGCCCGAGTAGCCGACCCGCGTGGACACGACGCCGTCGATCTTGCGGATGAGGTCTTGCATGCCCCAGAAGCAGCCGCCAGCGAGCACGGCACGTTGTTCGTTCATAGCGCGTTCCTCCGCTGTTCCGCGGTCAGGCGGGATACGGCATCGGGGGTCTTTCGATCGTCGAGCACGTTGTTCTCCTTCGAGCAAAGCAATCATTTGAGCGCCAGAAGATACGCCGCCATGTCGCGCGCGTCTGCTTCGGAGGCGCCCATGTCGGGCATCTGGGTGCCGGGCACCAGCGCCGCGGGCTCCTCGATCCAGCGCGCCAAGGTGTCCAGCCGCATCGGAATCTCGCCGGAGATATAGCTGCGCTGGCCCAACTTGGCGAGCGGCGGGCCGATGCGGCCGCGTGAAGCCGACACGTCCGGTATGGCGTGGCAATTTCCACACTGGTATTGCGCCAGCAGGCGCTGGCCGCGCAGGG
>JANOPR010000165.1:0-2976 GCA_031421955.1 Burkholderiales bacterium | reverse complement strand
GCGCCGCTCGAGGGCGAGGCGCCGAGCCCGATGGCACCGCCCGCCGGCTGTGCCTTTTCTTTGCGGTGTCCGCACGCCGTCGAGGCCTGCCGCCAGACGGTGCCGTTGCTCGAGCATGTGGGCACGCCAAATTCGCAACCGGGCCACGAACATCTGGTCGCCTGCATCCGGCGCGAAGCCATCAACGTATAGCCGCTCGCGGGCCGCAAACAACCCACCCGCCGCGGCTCCCTGGCGCTGTTATGGTCGCGCCTTGCCACTGTCAAGTCGGAGTGAATGCCCATGGACCGCGTGATCGCCGCCAACCCGCTGGCCGCCGGACTCGCGGCCGGCGAATCGAGCACCGACCGCATCGAGTGGGTCAAGCTCAGCCTGGTGTTCCTGCCGCTGGCCACGCCGATCAGCGACGCCAAGGTGCTGACCGGGCGGCAGAAGCCGATGACCGAGATCGCCTTCCTGTTCGCCGAGATTCACACCCTGCTGGGTCATTCCGGCATCGGCTTCTCGTACAGCAAGCGCGCCGGTGGGCCGGGCCAGTACGCGCACGCCAAGGAACTGGCGGGCAACCTGATCGGCGAAGACCCGAACGACATCGCCCGGCTGTGGGACAAGCTGTGCTGGGCCGGCGCCTCGGTCGGCCGCAGTGGCCTGGCCGTGCAGGCCATCGCCGCGTTCGACATCGCACTGTGGGATTGCAAGGCCCGGCGAGCCGGCCTGCCGCTGGCCAAGCTGCTCGGCGCGCACCGCGACAGCGTGGCCTGCTACAACACCTCGGGCGGGTTCCTGTCGACGCCGACGCCCGAGTTGCTGCACAACGTCCAGGCCCTGCTCGAGCGCGGCATCGGCGGCATCAAGATCAAGGTCGGCCAGCCCGACCCGGCGACCGACCTGGCGCGCGTGCAGGCGGTGCACCGGCTGATCGATGACAAGACGGCGGGCCGCGTGGCGCTGATGATCGACGCCAACCAGCAATGGGACCGCGTCACCGCGCAGCGTTTCGGCCGGCGGGTCGAGCCGCTCAACCTGGCGTGGATCGAAGAGCCGCTCGACGCCTATGACGCCGAGGGCCACGCCGCACTGGCCGCGCTCCTGGACACGCCGATCGCCAGCGGCGAGATGCTGACCAGCGTGGGCGAGCACGCCGAGCTGATCCGCCACCGCGCGGTCGACTTCATCCAGCCCGACGCGCCGCGCGTCGGCGGCATCACACCGTTCCTGAAGATCATGGCGCTGGCCGACCAGGCGCGTCTGCGCATGGCGCCGCACTTCGCGATGGAGATCCACCTGCACCTGGCCGCCGCGTACGCGCACGAGCCCTGGGTCGAACACTTCGAGTGGCTCGAGCCGCTGTTCAACGAACGGCTGACGATCAAGGACGGCCGCATGCTTGTGCCCGACCGCCCCGGGCTGGGCTTCTCGCTCAGCGAGCAGGCGCTGCGCTGGACCGCCGAGTCGGCCGAGTTCGGCAAGCGGCCTTAGCGTGCCTTCGATGCCGCTCGACGAGCCTGCCACCACGCCCGAGGCGGCGGCCGCACTGGCCGAGCGGCACCTGCACCAGGGTGAGCCGATCCTGGCCTACAACGCCACGCAGGACGGCCTGGCGCAATGGCCGCAGCACCTGCGTCTGCGGCAACTGCAGGGTCTGGCGCTGGCGCGCAGCGGTGATGTGGAGCGCGCCAACCGCCTGCTGACGCAACTCTCGCACGAGGGCCGCGCCGACGCGGAAACGCTGGGCATGCTGGCGCGCACCCACAAGGACATCGCGCTGGCGACCGACGACGGCGCACTGCGCGCGCAGCACCTGGACACCGGCTTCGGGCTCTACGCGCAAGCCTTCGACGACGCGCGCCGCGATGACGCGCAGGATGCCGCCCGCTACGTCGGCATCAATGCCGCGGCGATGGCCGTGCTCAAGGGCGACATGGCACGTGGCCGCGAGATCGCGCAGCAGGTGCGTGAGCTCTGCGACCCCGAGCCCACGGCGCCCGCATCGCAGCAACCCCCCGATTACTGGCAACAGGCCACGTTGGGCGAAGCCGCATTGATCCTGGGCGATGCGGCCGCCGCGGCGAGGCACTACGCGCGGGCCGTGGCACTGGCCGGCACGCGCTTCGGCGACATCAGCTCGACCCGGCGCCAGGCGCGGCTGCTGGCCGCGCATCTGCCCGGCCACGGCGACGCGGCCATTGCGCCGCTGCAGATTCCCCCGGTGCTGATCTTCACCGGCCACCTGATCGACCGCCCTGAGCGCCCCGTGCCGCGGTTCCCCGCCGCCATCGAGGCCGGCCTGCGCGAAGCCATCGCCGCGCGGATGTCGGCCCTGCGGCCGTTGGCTGCCTATGGCTCCGCGGCGTGTGGCGCCGACCTGCTGTGCCTGGAAATAGCGCGCGAACTCGGCGCCGAAACCCACATCGTGCTGCCCTTTCCGGCGCCGGCCTTCCGGCGCACAAGTGTCGATTTCGCCGGCGGCGATTGGGGCCAGCGCTTCGAGCGCGTGCTCGCGCTTGCCGACAGCGTCACCATCGCCAGCGAACACCAGGCCAGCGGCAGCGTCGCGACCTACGAGTATGCGAACCTGCTGCTCAGCGGCATGGGCGCCCTGCGCGCGCAACTGCTCGACACCGACCTGCGCGCACTCGCCGCCTGGGACCCTTCGGCACCGGGCTTGCCCGGCGGCGCGGCCTCGCTCGTCGCCGCCTGGCAGGCGCAGGGTTGGTCCGTCGAGCATGTGCACCCGGGCGCCGCCGGCGCTGCGCCCGCCGCGGCCGCGCTCGCCGCCAGCGCAGACAGCCCGGCGGCGGCGCCTTTGGTTAGGCACGAGATGCGCGCCCTGCTGTTTGCCGATGCGGTGGGTTTCAGCCAGCTCAGCGAAGACCAGATCCCGGCCTTCATCGGCGGCTTCCTCGAGGCCGTGGCCGGCCTGAACCGGCGCACCGCGCACCGCTTCGAGCATGTCGAGACCTCGGGCGACGGCCT
>JANOPR010000164.1:0-2022 GCA_031421955.1 Burkholderiales bacterium | reverse complement strand
ACATCACGGCCGGGCTGGTGTAATTTTCGCTGGCGATCAGCTCGATGTGCTCCTCCTGGCGCTGGTTCTCGGCCTGGATCGCGGCCCAGATGTCGGGGTCGACCTGGGCAAGGGTGTGCTGGGTGCGAGTGAACATGGTGCTGGCAGTGCTCTTCAGAGTGAGGGGCCATCGCGGCGACCCGCTAGGCAGGTCGGACGAAGGGCTGCCCAGGCGCACGGCTGACGCGGCTTACGCGGGCACATGCCGGCGCGCAAGCCACCTGCGTTTCCCGGTGGTAGGCCACCTCGGGCGGCGCGTGCCACCCTATCGCCAGTTGCGCAGGGCCGCAGTGTAGCGGCTGCTAAGGGCGCGCAAGCGCCAACCCGCGCCGGGCCCGCCCCAAGCGGGCGACGCCCCAAGGGCCACTCAGGGGCCCGCGCCGGTCCCAGGGGGCTGACGCCGCACGCGTCCTGGGGCCAGGCCTCAGACCGGGCGCCGCGCCATGGCCAGCTGCTCGCCGATCGCGGCAGGGGCGGAGCGCTCGACCTTTGACGGGGTCGCACCGGCAGCCGGCGCTGGCGCCGCGCCCTTGGCAGGCAGGATCACGCCCGACTGCGGCACGTTCAATGCCACGCTGCTGCCGGCCGCAACCAGCCGCAAATGCGCTTGCTCACTCAACACCTTGATGGCGTAACCGCCGTCGTCGGCCAGGTTGGCCGCGCCAACGTAATAGCGCAGTCCGTCCTCGACGCTACCAGCGCGCGCGATGCACTCACGCAGCACCTGCACACCAACGCGCATGTTAGTCACGGGATCGAATGCCGCGTGGATGCCGCCAAAAGCCTCGTACTTGTCGTCGTGCACGCGCGTCATCACCTGCATCAGGCCCTGAGCCCCCATGGCGCTCTGCGCAAACGGGTTGAAACTTGACTCGACAGCCATGATGGCCAGGATCAGCGTCGGGTCGATCTGGGCCTTGCGGCCGACCACCCAGGCTTCCTGCACGAGGCGACTGATCGGCTCGGGCGCCACCTTGTAACGCCGCGCCAGCCATTGCGCCACCGCCGCCTGCTTGCGATCGAGCGCACGCGGATCGGCCGCCGTCGCACGAGTCACCGCGGCCGGCTCGGCCATCGCCAGCAACATATTGCCGTCGCGCTCGGCGCGCTCCTCGTGGCGCTCTTGAAGCCAACCGCGGGCGAAGCTCTCAGCGCCCTGGCGCAGATCAGCCTGCCCGGAGACAAAGACGACCACGGTCAAAACCAACAGACCGACCAGCGCCAAGCCGTTGTGGCTGACTTCGAGCAAGCCGTTGCCGACGTCGCGCATGAACACCGCGCAGGCGGTTCCGGTCGATCGAAGCATTCGCAGTGCTGCCACTTCAATTCCTTTCAAGTCACCGCCGCGTGACCGAGGCCGCCCTGAACAACAGGCGTGATTCCAAGGTACGTCGACAGTGATAATCGTCCGCGGAGTGGGCGCCACCACGGTGACGTGGCTTGCCAAGATGCTCCGACTCGCTGGCTTTCCAGCACACCCCTAGCTTGGATCGCCAAGACCGCTGGTTAACCCTGAATCTTGAGGTCGGGCGAATTCTAGGAAGCCGCGTAATAACCGGTCAAGTATATAGATCTAAACACTGAGACGCTTTAAACATATGAAATACCGGGATCTGCGCGATTTCATGGCCCAGCTTGAAGCCGTCGACGAGTTGCGTCGGGTCACGCGGCCCGTGTCGGCGCGGCTTGAGATGACAGCACTCGCTGACCGGGTGCTTCGCTCAGCTGGCCCGGCAATGCTGGTTGAACATCCAGTGGGTTACAAGATTCCTGCCCTGATCAACCTCTTTGGCACCCCGAAACGGGTGGCCCTGGGCATGGGTGCAACAGGTCTTGAGGGCCTGCGCGACGTCGGCCGGGTGCTGGCCAGCCTTAAAGAGCCCGAGCCGCCGCGCGGCCTCAAGGACGCCGGTCGGCTGGTGAGAATGGTCAAGGCGGTGTGGGACATGAAGCCGGCCACTGTGCGCAACGCGGCCTGCCAGC
>JANOPR010000163.1:0-2164 GCA_031421955.1 Burkholderiales bacterium | reverse complement strand
CGCCGCACTCGGCTGGACGCACGAGCCCTTCGTGATCCCCGAAGCCGCCTACAGCGCCTGGGACGCCAAGGCCCGCGGCGCCGAGGCCGAAGCGGCCTGGGAAGCCACGATGGCGGCCTACAAGGCGGCGCACCCGGAACTCGCCGCCGAATTCGTGCGCCGCACGCACGGCGATTTGCCCAAGGGCTTTGCGCAGACCGTCGTCGACGCGATGGTGGCCGCGCACGCCAAGGCCGAAACCGTGGCTTCGCGCAAGGCCAGCCAGATCGCGCTCGAAGCCTTCACGCAGGCGCTGCCCGAAATGCTCGGCGGCTCGGCCGACCTGACGGGGTCGAACCTGACGAACACCACGAGCGCAACGGCGTTGCGCTTTGATGGCTCCGGCGTGCCCAACGGTGGGCGCCACATCAACTACGGCGTGCGCGAGTTCGGCATGGCCGCGGTCATGAACGGCGTGGCCCTGCACGGCGGCCTGATCCCCTACGGCGCCACCTTCCTGACCTTCAGCGACTACAGCCGCAATGCGATCCGCATGGCCGCATTGATGAAGCGCCGCGTGATCCATGTCTTCACGCACGACAGCATCGGCCTGGGCGAAGACGGGCCGACGCACCAGAGCGTCGAGCATGCCGCCAGCCTGCGCCTGATCCCGGGCCTGGACGTCTGGCGCCCGGCCGACACGGTGGAAACCACGGTGGCCTGGGCGGTCGCGCTGGGCAACGCCGCACGGCCGAGCGCGCTGCTGCTCTCCAGGCAGAACCTGCCCTACCTGCCCAAGGCCGCGCTGGACGGCATCAGCCAGGGTGCCTACGTGCTGGCCGAACCGGGCGAGGTCGGCCTGAAAAAGGCCGCGCGGGCGGTCATCATGGCCACCGGTAGCGAGGTGCAGCTCGCGCTGCACGCGCAGCAACTGCTCGCCGCCGACCATGGCATCGCGGTGCGCGTGGTCTCGATGCCGAGCACGACGGTGTTTGATCGCCAGAGCCCGGCCTACAAGTCGCTGGTGCTGCCGCCCAAGCTGCCGCGCATTGCGGTGGAAGCCGGCGTCACCGACGGCTGGTGGAAGTACGGCTGCGCGGCGGTGGTCGGCATCGACACCTTCGGCGAAAGCGCGCCGGCGCCGGCGCTGTTCAAGCATTTCGGCTTCACCGCGCAGAACGTGGCCGACACGGTGCGCAAGGTGCTGGCGCGCTGAGCGCCAAAACGAACGAACCTCAAGGAGACCAGAACCATGCAAAAAGCATTTGCGCTCGCCGCGACGATGCTGCTCTGCGCTGCCGCAGCGGCGCAGACGCTGTCGGGCATCAAGCTCGAACCCGCCAGCGCCAAGGTGGGCGAGCCGGTCACGATCACCGGCAGCTTCACCAACGCCGACAGCCCCAACTGCAATGTGCGGCTCCACTTTGGCGACGGACAGACGCAGGACTTCAAGATCAACCAGTTGAAGGACGTGCCGCTGGTGGCCACACGCAGCTATGCCAAGGCGGGGCAGTACCAGGTGATGCTCGAGCCGAAGACGGCGCTGCCGACGCTCAAGTGCGTGGGCAACAACCAGACCGCGATGCTGACGGTGGCCGCGCCGATGCCGGCGGCCGCGCCGATGGCAAAGTTGACGGCTGCGGCGCCGTCCTGCCCCGAGGGCTGGAAGCTCAACACCAAGAGCGTCAACAAGGCGAACGGCGCCTACACCTGCGGCGCCAAGATCGGTACGCCTCTGCCACTGACGCGGCTCGAGTGCCCGGCGCCGCTGGGCTACTTCGAGAACAAGTCCAGGGGCCAGCTCGGCTGCAAACTCTGAATTCCCTCACTCACAGCACTTACGGAGTCCCACGCACATGACCATCAAAGTAGGCATCAATGGTTTCGGCCGCATCGGGCGCATGGTGTTCCGTGCCGCGGTTCAGAACTTCTCCCAGGACATCGAGGTGGTCGCAATCAACGACCTGCTCGAGCCCGACTACCTGGCCTACATGCTCCAGTACGACTCGGTGCACGGCCGCTTCAAGGGCACGATTGCCGTGGAGGGCAACACCCTGATCGTCAACGGCAAGCGCATCCGCCTGAGCGCGGTCAAGGACCCGGCCGAGCTGAAGTGGGGCGAGGTGGGCGCCGACGTGATCGTCGAGGCGACCGGCCTGTTCCTGACCAAGGAAACCTGCCAGAA
>JANOPR010000162.1:0-8475 GCA_031421955.1 Burkholderiales bacterium | reverse complement strand
GCCGGCGCCGATGTGCTGACCAACCACAGTGGCTCGCCCGCGGTGCCGCAAGTCGCAGAAGAGAAGGGCGTCAAGCTGATCGGCTACCAGAGCGACATGTCGCGCACGCGCCCAACGCGCAGCTCGCGGCCGTCACGGCCGACTGGAGCGGCTACTACACGCGGGTCGCCCAGAGCGTCCTTGCCAACCGTTGGCAGCCCAGGCCGACCTGGGGCGGCATCAAGGAGGGCATGGTCAAGTTGTCCGCCGTCTCAACGGCACTGCCGCCAGACGTGCGCAAGGAGTTGGCCAGGCGCGAGCAGCAGTTGCTCGATGGCCAAGCCGGCCCTTTCGTCGGCCGCCTCGTCGACCAGGCCGGTCAGGTGCGCAACGCCAGCGGTGCGCTCGGCGACGAGGCCATCGCGCGAATGGACTGGTTCGTGCAGGGCGTCTCGGGTACGCTGCCCAAACCTTGATGGAGTTTGTCCCATGCGAGCTCGATTCCTTGCAGCCCTGACCTGCGTCCTGGCTTGTGCGCTGGCCCCGCTGCCCGCGGCGGCGCAGGCCAAGCACCTGCGCTTTGCCAGCGCCTTCGACCCGCAGAGCATGGATCCGCATGCGCTGGCGCTGCTGTACCAGACGCGCGTCGTGACGCAGATCTACGAGGGGCTGGTCAACCGCGGCAAGGACTTCAAGCTCGAGCCCTCGCTGGCGCTGTCGTGGGAGATGCTCAACGCCACCACCTGGCGCTTCAAGCTGCGCCACCGCGTCAAGTTCCACGACGGTGCGCCGTTCACGGCAGACGACGCGGTGTTCTCGATCGAGCGCGCGCTGGACAAGGCCTCGCAGCGCAAGAACCAGATGCTGGGCATCAGCGGCGCGAAGAAGGTCGACGCGCAGACGATCGACATCACGACCGCCGCCCCCGACGCCGTGCTGCCCGACAAGCTGTGGCTGATCGCGATGATGAGCAAGCCCTGGAGCGAAAAGCATGGCGTGCAGCGGCCGCAGGACTACAACGCCAAGCAGGAAACCTTTGCCGTGCGCAATGCCAACGGCACCGGGCCCTTCATGCTGGCGCGCTACGAGTCCGACGTGCGCACGCTGCTCAGGGCCAATCCGGCCTGGTGGGGCAAGGGCACGCCCGCGGGCGGCGGCAACCTCGACGAGGTCAGCTACCAGGTGATCCAGTCCGACGCCACGCGGCTGGCCGCGCTGGCCTCGGGGCAGATCGATTTCGTGATCGACCCGCCGTTCCAGGACCTGGCGCGGCTGAAGACCGACAAGAACGTGAAGATCAGCGAGGCCGACGACATCGGCACCCAGTACTTCGCGCTGAATCAGCACAGCACCGAGCTGGCCGGCAGCGATGTCAAGGGCCGCAACCCGTTCAAGGACCTGCGCGTGCGCCGCGCGGTGCAGCTCGCGATCGACACCGACCTGATCGTGCGCCAGGTGCTGCGCGGCGAGGGCACGGTGACGGGGTCCTTCGTCTCGCCGCTGGTCGACGGCTACCTGCCCGAGTTCGAGCCGCGGCCCAAGGCCGACGCGGCCGCCGCGCGCGCCCTGTTGAAGGAGGCCGGCTTTGAAGCCGGCTTTTCGGTGCAGATGGATTGCGTCAACGTCGCCTGGCGCGCCTCGGTGTGCCAGGCGGCCGCCGCGATGCTCGAGAAGGTCGGCATCCGCGCCAGCCTGGTCACGTCGCCGAGTTCGATCTTCTTTCCCAAGCTGAGCCAGGGCACCGGCAGCCTCGTCGAGTTCGGCTGGAGTGCCGCCCCCGACCCCTGGAGCATGATGCAGTCGACCGTGCGCAGCAACGACGGCCTCACGGCCGGCGCCTTCAACGCCGGGCGCTACAGCAACCCCAAACTCGACGCCCTGATCGACGGCCTGCGCGTCGAACCCAACCTGGCCAGGCGCCGCCAGATGGCCGGCGACGCGCTGCGCCTGATGAACGCCGAGCTGCCGATGATTCCGCTCTACCGGCGCCAGCACAACTGGGTCATGCGCCCCAATGTCGACATGGTGCACCTGCCCAACGACGTGCTCGAATTGCGCTGGGTGACGATCAAGTAATTCAGATCGGCGGCGCCTGGTCGATGAGCCAGGCTGGATTGCGCAGGGCCGTCATCGCGTGGTCGCGCCAGGCACCGTCGATGAACAGGTACTCGCGTGCCAGGCCTTCGTGCTCGAAACCCAACCGCGCCAGCAGCGCCAGGCTGCGCGTGTTTTCCGGCCGCACGTTGGCCTGCACGCGGTGCAGGCGCACGCGCGGGCTGAAGGCGTCGGCCAGCGCGGCCGCCAGCGCCTCGTGCATCAGGCCGCGGCCCTCAAACGCGGCGTCGATCGAGTAGCCGAGCATGGCATTGGAGAAGGCCCGGCGCGTGATCTGCGACAGGTGGATCTGGCCGAGCGCCACGTCAGGCGCGTCGATCGCAAACAGCCACCAGCCGATGCCCGTGCCTGCGGCGATCGTGGCTGCCGTGGCCGCCAGGCTCTCGCGCTGGCCTTCGTCCGTGAACGTCGGGTCCGCCATCGGCGGGTTCCAGCGTGCATGGGCCTCGCGATTGCGGCGGTAGAAATCGCCGGCGGCGCCGGCAAGGGCCGCATCGCTGGCGCGCAGCACCAAGCGTGGCGTGGTCAGCGATGTGAGTGGCGTCACGCCGCCATCGCAGTGCCGGCCAGTGCCGCCGCCAACGCAGGCGCCGACGGGCCGAAGGCATAGGCGTCCATGCCCAGCGCACCGTAGGTCACGCTGCTGTGCAGGCGCAGCGCTGCATGCTCGCGGCCCCCCGCTCCGGCCGCGATGTACCAGGGCAGCAGGTGTTCGTCGCTGGGGTGCATGTCGAGCGCATGCGGCGCCTGCGCGCGGTAGGCAAACAGGCCCTCCCAGTCGCGCGTCGCGCTGCGTGCCCGCATCCATTGACGGAAGGCCGCGCTCTCGGCGATCTCAGGCTGTTCAGCCGCGGCATGGAGCCCGCCGGCGAACACACGCTTCAAGTTGTGCGTGATGCTGCCGCTGCCCACCACCAGCACGCCGTCGCCTGCCAGCGGAGCCAAGGCCTGGCCAAGGGCGAACTGCTCCGCCGGGCTCTGCGAAGGCACCCACGCCAGTGGCAACACGGGGATATCGGCGTCGGGGTAGGCGTAGCGCAGTGGCGTCCAGATGCCATGGTCCAGGCCGCCTTCGAGAACCAGGTGGGCGGCGATGCCGGCGTCAGCCAGCAGGTCTTGCACGTGCGCAGCGAGTGCCGGCGCGCCCGGCGCGTCGTAGCGCAGCGTGAACAGCTTGGGATCAAAACCGCCGAAGTCGTAGACCGCCGCATGGCGCTCGGCGGCCAACAGCGCGGGTTGGCGCGCCAGGCTGTGGGCCGACAGCGCGATGATGGCGCGCGGTCGGCCGAAGGTCGCGTCAATGGCCGGGCCCAGGCGCTGCATGAAGGCACCGGCCGCACGCGGCTCGAGCGCCATCATCGGCGAGCCGTGCGACAGGAAGATCGGAGGCAGGGTGGGTTGGGGTGTCATGGCGCAATTGGAGCGCAAAGCCCGAGCCACGGCATTGCGCCGAATTGCATGTCGCGTTCAAGCCGTTGCCGCAGGGGCTTTGGCGATCGGGTACCGTCACGCATTCGGGATTCTGCACGCCGTCCATGTCCGCCGCCCAACGCCCCAGCCTCTGGTCTCTCGCCTGGCGCCAGACCCGGCGCGATTTCCGCGCCGGTGAGCTGCGCCTGCTGCTGGTGGCCGTGACGCTGGCGGTGTCCGCCCTGACGGCAGTCGGATTCTTTGCCGACCGGCTCGAGCGCGGCCTGGCACGCGACGCGCGGCAGATGCTCGGCGGCGATGCCATCGTCGCCAGCGACCAGCCGCCGCAGCAGAGCTTTGTCGAGGAGGCGCGTTCGCGCGCGCTGTCGGTGGCCAACACCACCAGCTTTCCGAGCATGGGCCGCGCCCCTGAGGCGCAGGGCGGGGCGTCGCGGCTGGTGGCCGTGAAGGCCGTCAGCGAGGCCTATCCGCTGCGCGGGCGGCTCAAGCTCAAGGACAGCCCCAGCGGGCGCACGCTCGATGCCGCCGGCGCCCCCGAGCGCGGCACGGTGTGGGTCGACACGTCGCTGCTCGACGCGTTGCAGCTGAAGATGGGCGATGCATTGCTGCTGGGCGATGCGTCGCTACGGATCGCGCGCTTGATCGTGGTCGAGCCCGACCGCGGTGCCGGTTTCATGAGCTTTGCGCCGCGCGTGATGCTCAACCATGTCGACCTGGCCGCCACCGGCCTGCTGCAGCCCGCCAGCCGCGTGACCTACCGCCTGGCGGTGGCCTCACCGATCGGCCGCGACGCCGACGTGGCCGCCTTTGTGCGCTGGGTCGAGATCCAGGTCGAACAGCGCGGTCTTCGCGGCGTTCGCATCGAGTCCATGGAGTCGGGCCGGCCGGAGATGAAGCAGACCCTGGGCCGGGCCGAGAAATTCCTCAACCTGGTCGCGCTGCTGGCCGCGCTGCTGGCCGCAGTGGCGGTGGCGATTGCCTCGCGCGACTTCGCCCAAGGCCATCTCGACGACTGCGCGATGCTGCGCGTGCTGGGTCAGCCGCAACGATCGATCGCGCTGGCCTACAGCCTGGAGTTCGGCTTTGTCGGTGCGCTGGCCAGCGCAGCGGGCGTGGCCCTGGGGCTGTCCGTTCACTACGTGTTCGTCGGGCTGCTTGCCGGGCTGCTCAATGTCGAGCTGCCGCCGCCGGGCGCCTGGCCGGCGCTGTTCGGCCTGGGTGTCGGTCTGACCCTGCTGATCGGATTTGGCCTGCCACCCGTGCTGCAGCTCGCGCAGGTCCCGGCCCTGCGTGTGATCCGCCGCGATGTCGGCGCGCTCAAGGGCGCCTCGCTGGTGGTGCTCGGTGCCGGTGCGCTGGGCTTTGCCGCGTTGCTGCTGGCGGTGTCTGCGGACTGGAAGCTCGGTCTGATCGCCGTGGGCGGCTTTGCGGGCGCCGCGGCCCTGTTCGCGCTGCTGTCCTGGCTGGCCGTGCTGGTGTTGAAGCGGGCGGTTCCCGAAACGCGCGCGCCGCGTTGGCTGGTGCTGGCCACGCGCCAGATCGCGGCGCGGCCGGCCTTCGCAGTGCTGCAGGTTTCTGCCTTGGCGGTCGGCCTGCTGGCACTGGTGCTGCTGGTGCTGCTGCGAACCGATCTGGTGGCCAGCTGGCGCGCGGCCACGCCGGTGGATGCGCCAAACCGTTTCGTCATCAACATCCAGCCCGAGCAGAGCGCGGCGTTCCAGCAGACGCTGGCGGCGGCCGGCGTGAAGAACTACGACTGGTTCCCGATGATCCGCGGCCGCCTGGTGGCCATCAACGACAAGGCTGTCGCGCCTGACAGCTTTGTCGACCAGCGCGCCAAGCGCCTGGTCGAGCGCGAGTTCAACCTCAGCCATGACGCGAAGTTGCCGAGCCACAACCGCGTCGTTGGCGGGCAATGGCGCGCCAACGAAGCCGACGCGCTCAGCATCGAGGAAGGCCTGGCACAGACGCTTGGCGTCAAGGTCGGCGACCGCCTGCGGTTCGACATTGCCGGCAGCGCGCGCGAGGGCCGCGTCACCAGCGTGCGCAAGGTCGACTGGGGATCGATGCGGGTCAACTTCTTTGTCATGTTTCCCAGCGCCGCGATGCCCGATCTGCCAGCCACGACCATTGCCGCCTTTCGCGCCCCGGACCAGCCCGGATTCGACAACGCATTGGCGCGCGACTTTCCCAACGTCACCACGGTCGACGTCTCGGCGCAGATCGGCCAGGTCCAGCGCGTGCTGGACCAGGTCGTGCGCGCCGTCGAGTTCCTGTTCGGTTTCACCCTGGCCGCGGGCCTGGTGGTGCTGTTCGCCGCGGTCAGCGCCACGCGCGAGGCGCGTGCTCGTGAATTCGCGGTGATGCGCGCCCTGGGCGCGGGCCGGCGCCTGCTCGCGCAGGTGCAGCGCGCGGAGTTGCTGGGTGTCGGGGCGTTGGCCGGCCTGCTGGCGTCGCTCGCCGCGATGCTCGTGGGCTGGGCGCTGGCGCGCTATGCCTTCGAGTTCGCGTGGAGTGCCTCGTGGTGGGTGCCGCTCGGCGGTGGCGCTGCCGGCGCACTGCTCGCACTCGGTGCCGGCTGGTGGGGGCTGCGCGAAGTGCTGCGCCGACCGGTCGTCGAGACCCTGCGCAGGGCTGCACAGGAGTAGGGGGCGCGCTGCAGCGTTCAGTTCAGCGGGATAAAGTCTGGACAATTCACTAGTCTCGATCGAGACCATCCGCCGATGAATGTCTCTTCCCGAATGCGCAGCCTGCGCGTCCTGCACCTCGAGGATTCCGAGGTCGACCATGAACTGGCGATTGCACACCTGTCGCTCAATGGGCGTCCCGTGCAGACGCTGCGCGTGGAAACCGAGGACGGCTTTCGCGCGGCGCTGGAGGAGGACTGGGACGCGATCCTGTCGGACTACAACCTGCCGGGTTTCACCGGGCTGGCCGCGCTGGAGATCCTCAAGAACAGCGGGCGCCTGTTGCCCTTCATCATCGTCTCGGGCGAGATCGGCGAGGACGTCGCCGTGCAGGCCATGCGCAATGGCGCCAACGACTACCTTCTGAAGAGCAACCTGGCGCGCCTGTCGCCGGCGCTGGACCTTGCGATCGAGGCCAATGAGACGCGGCGCGCCCGTGTGGCCGCCGACCGCGAGTTGGCGGCCTCGCGCCAGCAATTGTCCGAGCTGGCACAGCACCTGCAGACCAGCGTCGAACAGGAGCGCGCAGCGATTGCGCGCGAGATCCACGACGACGTCGGCGGTGCGCTGACGGCACTGAAGTTCGACCTCGCCTGGATCGGCCGGCACAGCCAGGAGCCTGGCGTGCAGCAAAAGGTGCAGTCGGCGCTGGAGATGGCCGCACATGCGATCGAGGCCAGCCAGCGCGTGATGCACAACCTGCGCCCTGCGATCCTAGAACAGGGCCTGGTGGCGGCGCTGCAATGGATGGCGCAGCGCTTCGAGAAGCGCACGGGAGTCGAGTGCGCGTTCCGCACCAGCCATGAGAATCTTGAGTTGCCCGCCGGTGTGCCGCTGCTGGCCTACCGTGCGGTGCAGGAGGCGTTGACCAATGTCAGCAAGCATGCGCAGGCCAGCAAGGTCGCCATCGATTTGTCGCTGGCTCGCGGGGTGCTGTCGATCGAGGTCAGCGACAACGGCCGCGGCCTGCGCGTCGAGGATCTGGCCAAGACCAAGAGTTTCGGCATCCGTGGCCTGCGCGAGCGCGCCGATACGGTCGGCGGCTGGGTTGATTTTTCCAGCGGCGCCAGCGGCACGACGATGATCCTGTCGGTGCCGGTGGGGCCACGCGGACCGCACAGCGGCGACAGCGCCTTCGGCGATACTGGATTCGACCGCGACAGCCACGACCCTTCCGCCTGGGGCGACCTATGATCGAAGTCATCCTCTGCGACGACCACGCGCTGATCCGGCGCGGCATCCGCGACACGCTCGCCGAGGCCGTGGACATCCGCGTCGTCGGCGAGGCCGGCGAGTACGGCGAGTTGCGCAGCCTGATGCGCAACACCCGCTGCGACGTGCTGGTCCTGGACATCAACATGCCTGGCCGCAGCGGCCTGGACGTGCTGCACGTGCTCAAGGACGAGGCCAATCTGGTCAAGGTGCTGGTGGTCAGCATGTACCCGGAAGACCAGTACGCGATCCGGGCCCTGCGCGGTGGCGCCTATGGCTATGTCAACAAGGGCGGCGATCCACAGCTGATCGTGCAGGCGGTGCGTACAGTGGCCCAGGGGCGCAAGTACGTGACGCCAGAAATTGCGCAGATGCTCGTCGAGAGCCTGACCTCGCCGACGCCCGAGCAGGCCCATGAGAGCCTGTCGGACCGCGAACTGCAGACCCTGACCATGATCGCTTCGGGCAAGCGGCTGTCGGACATCGCCTCGGACCTGACCCTGTCACCCAAGACGGTGTCGGTCTACCGGGCGCGCGTGTTGCAGAAACTGGGCCTGGCGAACAATTCGGAGTTGACGGTTTATGCGATTCGCAATGGGTTGGTTGGCGAGTGACGGCTTTCTGTTGCCGAGTCGGCGCCGGGTCCCGCCCCGGCGGGCGGCATACTTTCTTTCTGTTGGCCCAGAAAGAAAGTAAGCAAAGAAAGAGGGCCCAACACGAATCTTTGGGTTTGAACGCGCGAGCGTTTCCTGTTCGTGCACACAAGTCTGATTGATCCGGTAAGGCCTGCGCTTGCACTGAACCAAACGCACTTGCCTGACCCGTGTCGTGGCCCAAGCGCGGTGCGCCGCGGTGCCATCGAAACTCCTGCCCGTACCGGGTCAGGCCTCGCAGCAATACACCAGCATCGCTCGCGACCGCAGGCGCGAATGATCACGTGTTCAGGCGCTCTTTCTTTGGTTACTTTCTTTCTGAGCCAGCAGAAAGAAAGTGACTGCCTGCCGGGGCACACCCGGCGCCGACTCAGGCATGAGAAGAACCTACGCCGTAG
>JANOPR010000161.1:0-5398 GCA_031421955.1 Burkholderiales bacterium | reverse complement strand
CCGCCCTACCCAGGCGAGCTGGGCAAGCGCATCTACGACAACATCAGCAAGGAAGCCTTTGAGTTGTGGAAGAAGCACCAGACGATGCTGGTCAATGAGAACCGGTTGAACCTGGCCGATGCGCGCGCGCGCCAGTACTTGGCGCGGCAGATGGAGTTGTTCCTTTTCGGCGAAGGCGGTGACAAGCCGGCAGGCTACGTGCCGCCGGCGGCGTGACTCAAGAGGCAAACGCGAATCATTCGCATTTGTTATGGTACGCTTCAGGTCATTCATTGACCTGGAGATGTTCATGCCCCTGCGCACGCACTTGGCAATCGCGCTGGCCCTCACCGTTGGGCTCGCCGCAAATGCTCAGCCACCCACGCTGAACCTGTACTCAGCGCGCCACTACCAGACCGATGAGGCGCTGTATGACAACTTCACCAAGGCAACGGGAATCAGGATTAACCGCGTTGATGCCGACGACGCAGGCATCCTTGCGCGGCTGAGCACCGAAGGAAGCGCAAGCCCAGCCGACGTCGTGCTACTCGTCGATGCCGCACGCTTGTGGCGCGCGGAAGTCAATGGACTTTTTCAACCACTTCGGAGCGCGACTCTTGAGGCGCGCGTGCCGCCGCACCTGCGCGGCAAGGATAGCGGCCAGGGGTCGCAGTGGTTCGGCCTGTCGACGCGCGCACGCGTCATCGTCTTCAACAAAGCCAAGGTCAAACCCGAAGACGTCGACACCTACGAAAAGCTGGCCAACCCCAAGCACACCGGCCTGTTGTGCACGCGCTCCGGCTCACACCCCTACAACCTGTCGCTGTTTGGCGCCATGTACGAGCACCTCGGCCCGCAGGCCACCGAGACCTGGCTCAAGGCCCTGGTGGGAAACATGGCGCGAGCCCCCAAGGGCGGCGATACCGACCAGATTCGTGCGGTCGCAAGCGGCGAGTGCGGTATCGGTTTGACAAATACCTATTACCTGGCCCGATTGATGCGCTCGGAAAAGCCGGAAGATAAGGCCGTGGTAAGCAAGATCGGATTTAGCTTTCCAAATCAATCGACGTTCGGAACGCATGTGAATATCGCCGGTGCTGCTGTTGCGCGGTACGCGAAAAACCGAGACTCGGCACGACAGTTCATCGAATACTTGGTTGGCGAGCAGGCGCAGGCCTACTTCGCCGACGGCAACAACGAGTGGCCGGTTGTATCGAGCCTCAAGGTCGACAACCCCGCACTGAAGTCTATGGGCGCCTTCAGGAGCGAAACGATACCCATCTCGGTCGTCGGAATGAATCAGGTCAAGATTCAACAGATACTGGATCGAGTGGGCTACAAGTAGTCAATCCCGGCATCGGTGCTATATTCGCTTCACTCCCTCACCAAGGATGACGACCATGGCAAAACTCAATGAGTTGCTGGCGCAGAAAGCTGCTCTCGAAAAACAAATCGCCGAGACCCAACGTGAAGAACGGCAAGCCGCGATTGCTCAAGTCAGGACATTGATGGCCGAGTATGGGCTCGCGGCATCTGACTTGAGTACCCGTGGGCCCAAGAAGGCCGGCACAGGCACCAAGGTTGCAGCCAAGTACCGCAACAAGGCCACGGGCGAAACCTGGAGTGGTCGCGGCCTGCAACCACGCTGGCTCAAGGCCGCCGTCGGTGCGGGCAAGAAGCTGACTGACTTCGCCGTGTAAGCACCGTGGCGCTCAATCGAGTCGGAACTCCGTCACTCCGGCAGTCGTCGCGCTGACGGGCTTGAAGCGCCAGGCCGCCACGGCGGCCAGAGCGGCCTCGTTCAGGCCCGCGTGACGGCTCTTCTGGATGGACGTCGCGCCGACGCTGCCATCCGGTCGCACCTCGAAATTCACGACGACCGAGCCTTGCCCAAGCCGGCGAACCAGATGGCCTGGAAACACGGGGTTGAAGCACGCCGACACCTCTTCGCTAGACTAGACCGATGGTTCCCCCTGGGTTCGTTGCTGAGTTGCTGGCGCGCGTCGACATCGTCGAGGTGGTGGGCCGCCACGTTCAACTAAAAAAGGGCGGTGCCAACCTGATGGGTCTGTGCCCCTTTCACGGCGAGAAATCACCCAGCTTCTCGGTCAGCCCGAGCAAGCAGTTCTACTACTGCTTCGGTTGCGGCGCCTCCGGCGACGCGATCAGGTTCCTCACCGAGCACACCGGCGCAAGCTTTCGCGATGCCGTGGCGGACCTGGCACAACAGGTCGGACTGACGGTACCCGACGATTCGCGCAGCGACGAAGAGCGGCGACAAGCCGCCCACACCAAGTCGCGTCAAGCCACCTTGGCTGAGGTGTTGGCGCGAGCGGGCGAGCACTATCGCAAGCAGCTCAAGGTCAACCCGGTGGCCGTCGACTATCTCAAGGGCCGCGGACTGACCGGTGAGATGGCGTCGCGCTTTGGTATCGGCTACGCCCCGGAGGGTTGGCGGCCGTTGGCCAGCGCCTTTGCGCAGTACGACGATCCTCTGCTCGTGGAGGCAGGCCTGGTCATCGTGCAGGGCGACACCGAGGCTGAGCACAAGCGCTACGACCGGTTTCGAGACCGCGTCATGTTCCCGATCCGTTCGGTGCTCGGTGAGACGATCGGATTCGGTGGCCGCGTACTCGATCGTGGCGAGCCCAAGTACCTGAACTCGCCCGAAACTCCCTTGTTCGTCAAGGGCCGGGAGTTGTATGGCCTGTTCGAATCGCGCGGCGGCATGCGTGCACGCGGTTACGCGCTGGTCGTGGAAGGCTACATGGACGTCGTGGCGCTGGCCCAATCGGGATTCGACAACGCGGTGGCCACGCTCGGCACGGCGTGCACAGACGAGCATGTACGCAAGCTGTTCCGATTCACTGACTCGGTGGTCTTCAGTTTTGACGGTGACGCTGCAGGGCAGCGTGCGGCGAAACGGGCGCTTGAAGCTGCACTGCCCCACATGACCGATTTGCGCTCGGTGCGCTTTCTGTTCCTGCCGCCGGAGCATGACCCGGACTCCTTTGTCCGGGCCGAAGGCGCGGCGGCGTTCGAACGATACGTTGCACAGGCTCTGCCCCTGTCGCGCCAACTGATTGCCGTGGCACGCGAGGGCTGCGACCTGGGCACACCCGAGGGTCGCGCTCGCTTTCTCGCGCAGGCCCGACCCTTATGGAGCACATTGCCCGAGTGTGGTCTGAAGCGGCAGATGCTGGTCGAGATCTCACGCCTGGCCGCCTTGCCGGATGGCGAACTCGTTGCGCAATGGTCAGCCCGATCGCTCGAAACCGCACCTGCAAGGCGCCCCGGCCACGTGGCCGCCGCCAACCGAGCGCCACAGCGCAGCGCCTACGCCGCCACAAGGCGCGCGCCGCGGAAACCGGAGGATCGCATCGTGCAACTGCTGCTGATGCAGGCATCGTGGTGGGATCGCCTTACGGCCGAGGACCACGAGCTGCTGCACGGCCTGGCGTCGCCCCACGGAGAGCTTGTCGGTTGGTTGGAAAGTGACCTGAACGAGCATGGCCCGCGCCCTTGGGCAGCGCTGCGGGCCGCCTTGGGCGCCGATGCCAGCTTGCAGACCACAGTGGCTAACTGGGGCGACGAAGCTGACGACGGCGAGGCTGACTTTTCCGATTTGCGCCGCCTGATTGACGGCCGCCTGCTCGAGGCACTCGAGGAACAGCAACGCATGCTGGCCGATAGCGTGGCGACCAACGCGGCAGCGCGAGAGGCCTATCAGCGACTGTTTGTGCGCATGCGTCAACTGAAGAAGCGCCTCGATCCCGGGGCCGAATCGCTGCGCTAGGTGCCTTGGCTTTGACGCTGTGCGCTGCTTCGACGATAATTAGCGGTTTGTTGTTACGACGGCAAGAGTGACAGCAGCACCTCCGGGCCCCGGCCACCCGCGACACGGGAACACATACAGGCCACCCTCACCCGCAAGGACTGCCCCGCTAGAACGCCCGTTCAGCTCGCCCGCTGGACGTCGTCGCCCTGCCCCATTGGCGCCAATGTAGGCTCTGTTGTGCGACGTTGCCCAACGCTTGCTGACCCGCGCAAGGGCCACTGTTAGCCAGATTGACAAGTACCACCCCCGAGTGTCGCTCCGAGACCCCCCCCGCGAGGATCCGCATGACCGCCAAGAAAACCGCCGCCAAGACCGTCGCTTCCGTAAAGGCCGCTGCCAAGCCCGCACCTGCCGCGAAAACCCCGGCCAAGGCAATCCCGGCCAAACCCGCTGTCGCCAAACCCGCGGCAAAGACCGCGCCGGCCAAGCCTGCGTCCAAAGGCGCCGCCAAGGCTGCCGACGCGCTGAAGGCCAAGAAAGGCGCAAGTGGCAAGTCCGGCCCGGCAAGCAAGAAAGAGGACATCCGCGACGAGGACTACGTCGACCACGACGCTGATGTCGACTCAGAGGGTGACGGCGCCGAAGACACCGATGCCAAGGCCAAAGCCAAGCCCTTGCGCATGAAGGTTTCGCGCGCCAAGGAGCGCGCGCTGATGCGTGAATTCGGCTTGGACGAGACGCAGCTCACCGAAGAAGAAGTCGCCAAGCGCCGCCATGAGCTGAAGACGCTCATCAAGATGGGCAAGACGCGTGGCTTCCTGACACACCAGGAGATCAACGACCACTTGCCCGAGAAGTTGGTTGACAACGAAATCCTTGAAGCCATCGTGTCGATGTTGAATGACATGGGCATCGCGGTCTATGAGCAGGCACCGGACGCGGCGACGTTGCTTATCGCTGGCGGCTCGACGACCACGGCCACCGAGGAAGAAGCCGAAGAAGCCGCCGAAGCGGCACTCTCGACCGTCGACTCTGAGTTCGGCCGCACCACCGACCCGGTGCGCATGTACATGCGCGAGATGGGCACGGTCGAATTGCTGACGCGAGAGGGCGAGATCGAAATTGCCAAGCGCATTGAAAGTGGCCTGCAGTACATGATGCAGGCGATCAGCGCCTCGCCGACCACGATCGCCGAGATTCTGGCACTGGCGGAAAAGATTCGCGCTGGACAGATGGCGATCTCGGAGACGGTCGATGGATTCGTCGCGGAAGATGAGGCGGACGACTATGTCGCCGAAGAGGATTTCGACGAATTTGACGAAGAGGATGACGACGACGGTCAGGGCGGCAGCAAGGCGCTGACGAAGAAGCTGGAGGAGTTGAAGAACGCAGCACTCGTCAAGTTCGACGCGCTGAGCACGCACTTCGACAAGATGCGCAAGTCCTATGAGAAGGACGGCTACCAGTCGCCGTCTTACAACCGCGCGCAGATGGCGGTCAGCGCCGAGATCATGAGCATCCGCTTCACGGTCAAGACGATCGAGCGCTTGTGCCACATCCTGCGCTCGCAGGTCGATGATGTCCGCCGCTACGAGCGCGAACTGCGCAAGATCGTCGTCGACAAGTGCGGCATGCCGCAGG
>JANOPR010000160.1:0-3215 GCA_031421955.1 Burkholderiales bacterium | reverse complement strand
GCGGTGCCGGGCGCGAGCGTGGATCGCATGGCCGCGCGCCTGGCGCTGGCCACGCTGGCGGACGCGCTGCCGCTGTGCGTAGTGGCGCTGCGCGAGGGCGTGCCGGTCGGCGTCGTCAATCTGGTCGATAACGATGACGAGGCGCACGCCGAGTGGCACCCCTGGCTGGCCGGCATGGTGGTGGCGGCGCAGTACCGCGGCCAGGGCGTGGGCTTGCTGTTGGTGCGCACGCTGATCGGCCACGCGCGGCGCTTGAAACTGCCCAGGGTGTACTTCGGCACCGACGGCCCGGGCTTCTACGAGCGGCTGGGTGCGGTGGTGCACGAGGTGCCGCGCGAGGGCTTCTGGTTCATGCGCTTCGATCTGTAAAGAGGGCACTCCTAGAATCCGCCGCCATGCCGACCAAGATTGCGAAGTACGCCGAAGCCTCGATCCGAGTCCTCAAGGGTCTGGAGCCCGTCAAGCAGCGCCCGGGCATGTACACCCGCACCGAGACGCCGCTGCACGTGATCCAGGAAGTCATCGACAACGCGGCCGACGAAGCGCTGGCGGGCTTTGGCAAGCGCATCGCGACGACGCTGCATGGCGACGGCTCGGTCAGTGTCGAAGACGACGGTCGCGGCATCCCGTTCGGCCTGCACCCCGAGGAAGGCGTGCCGGTGGTCGAGATCGTCTACACCCGGCTGCATGCCGGCGGCAAGTTCGACAAGGGCGGCGCGGGCGCCTACAGCTTCTCCGGCGGCCTGCACGGCGTGGGCGTGAGCGTCACCAACGCACTGGCGCGTCGGCTGGCGGTGACGGTCTACCGCGAGGGCCAGGTTGCGACGATGGCGTTTGCAGGCGGCGACGTGGTCGAGGCCCAGGTGCTGCGCAAGGCGGCGACTGGCGATCGCAAGCAGGGCACCACCGTGCGCGTCTGGCCCGACCCGAAGTATTTCGACAGCGCCGAATTGCCGCGCCGCGAATTGATGCACCTGCTGCGCAGCAAGGCCGTGCTGATGCCCGGCGTGACGGTGACGCTGGCCGTCGAGAAGACGGGCGAGGTGCAGACCTGGCTGTACCAGGGCGGCCTGCGCGACTACCTGATGCAGAGCCTGGCGGCCGACCCGGTGATCCCGCTGTTCGAGGGCGAGCGCTACGCCGACGCCGGCGATGCCGAGAACAACGCCGAGGGCGAGGGCGCGGCCTGGTGTGTGGCCTTCACCGAAGACGGCCTGACGCTGCGCGAGAGCTACGCCAACCTGATCCCCACCGTGGCCGGCGGCACGCATGAGGCCGGGCTGAAGGACGGCCTGTTCGCCGCCATCAAGGGCTTCATCGAGGTTCATGCACTGCAACCCAAGGGCGTCAAGCTGATGCCCGACGATGTGTTCTCACGCGCGAGCTTCGTGCTCTCGGCCAAGGTGCTGGACCCGCAGTTCCAGGGCCAGACCAAGGAGCGGCTGAACTCGCGCGATGCATTGCGCCTGGTGTCGAGCTACTGCCGGCCCGCGCTCGAGCTGTGGTTGAACCAGCATGTGGCCGAAGGCAAGAAGCTCGCCGAGCTCGTGATTCGGCAGGCGCAGACGCGCCAGCGGGCGTCGCAGAAAGTCGAGAAGCGGCGCGGCTCGGGCGTGGCCGTGCTGCCGGGCAAGCTGACCGATTGCGAAAGCCGCGACCTGGGCCTCAACGAAGTCTTCCTCGTCGAGGGCGACTCGGCCGGCGGCAGCGCCAAGATGGGCCGCAACAAGGAAACCCAGGCCGTGCTGCCGCTGCGCGGCAAGGTGCTCAACGCCTGGGAGGTCGAACGCGACCGCCTGTTCGCCAACAACGAGATCCACGACATCGCGGTGGCCATCGGCGTCGACCCGCATGGCCCGAACGACGACGCTGCGGGCGTGTTGTCGGGCCTGCGTTACGGCAAGGTCTGCATCCTCAGCGACGCCGATGTCGACGGCTCGCACATCCAGGTCCTGCTGCTCACGCTGTTCTTCCGCCATTTCCCCAAGCTCATCGAACGCGGCCACCTCTACATCGCCAAGCCGCCGCTGTTCCGCGTCGACGCACCGGCGCGCGGCAAGAAGCCCGCGGCCAAGATCTACGCGCTGGACGAGGGCGAACTCGAGGCCACGCTGGACAAGCTGCGCAAGGAAGGCGCGCGCGAAGGCTCCTGGAGCATCAGCCGCTTCAAGGGCCTGGGCGAGATGAGCGCCGAGCAGCTGTGGGAGACCACGCTCAACCCCGACACGCGGCGCTTGCTGCAACTGGGTTGCGGCGAACTCGACTTCGGCGCCACGACCGAATCACTGACCAAGCTGATGGGCAAGGGCGAGGCGGCGGCGCGGCGCGAGTTGATGGAGTTGCGCGGCGACGCGGTCGAGGTCGATGTCTGATTCGCTGCGGTTGCGATTGCGCCCGACGATGTTGTCGGATCTCGAGTTCGTGCAGACGATCGAGACCGATCCGCAGAACCTGCCGTTCATCACGCCGTGGGAGCGCACCCAGCATGAAGGCGCGGTGCGCTTCCCCGACTTTCGCCACTTCATCGTCGAAGCCGGCGACGACTGGGCGCGCGCGGGATTCGTGATCCTGCAGGGCTGCCGCAGCCGGCACCAGAGCGTGGAGTTGAAGCGCATCGTGCTGCAACCCAAAGGCAAGGGCCTGGGCCGCGCCTGCGTGCGCCTGCTCAAGCAGATGGCGTTTCGCGACCTGCACGCGCACCGCTTCTGGCTCGACGTCAAGGCACAAAACGTGCGCGCGCAGGCGCTCTACGCCAGCGAGGGCTTCATCGAGGAAGGGCGCTTGCGCGAGAGCGTGAAGCTCAGCGAGGGCTACGAGTCGCTGATCGTGATGGGCATGCTCGACCGCGAATACGCCGCCCGCGTTGCCAGCGGGCACGAGTGACTCAGCGTCGCGGCGACAGGTCGCCGTAGGTGAGTCCCTGGCTGGCGATGTGCGCCGATTTGGTCGTCCGTGGGCTGTTCTTTTTACTGCGGTTCGCCGGCGGGAAGTGGCGGCTGGCGAAAGTCTGAGCCGCGGCCTTCCCCTGGGCGTTGCTCTCCCCGCCGGTACAATTCCTACTTGCGGAACGACCCGACCAAACTCGACGCCCCCGTCCCGGCGTGGCTCCAACCGACCGCGGCCTACGTCCATGTGCCGTTCTGTGCGCATCACTGCGGCTATTGCGATTTCGCCGTCGTCACCGGGGCCGACGACCGGATCGGGGCCTACCTCGA
>JANOPR010000159.1:0-5085 GCA_031421955.1 Burkholderiales bacterium | reverse complement strand
CCTAACCGCCGCCGATCTGGTCGGCCGCCATCTGATCCAGGACGGCCAGACCGTCTGGAACGACGGCCCGCTCACGCGTGCCGTGCGCGAAGGCGGCATCTGCTATCTCGACGAGGTGGTCGAGGCGCGCAAGGACACGACGGTGATCCTGCATCCGCTCACCGACGACCGGCGCGAGCTGCCGATCGAAAAGACCGGCGAAGTGCTCAAGGCACCGCCCAGCTTCATGCTGGTGGTGTCGTACAACCCCGGCTACCAGCACATTTTCAAGAACCTCAAGCCCAGTACGCGTCAGCGCTTCGTCGCGCTGAGTTTCGACCATCCCGACGCCGAACTCGAGACGCGAATCGTCGTGCAGGAGTCCGGCCTGGACGAGGCGCGTGCACGCCGCCTGGTCGAACTCGGGCGGCGCCTGCGCAACGTGGCCGGCCACGATCTGGAAGAGATCGCGTCGACGCGACTGCTTGTGCACGCCGCGCAACTCATGATGGATCGCCTGAGCGCGATCGATGCCTGCCGCGTCGCGCTGGTCGAGCCGCTTTCCGACGATCCGGCGGTTCGCGAAGGGCTGCTCGAAACCGCCCGCGCGTACTTCACGGGTTGAACGCGGCGGCGATGCTGGCAGGCTGGGCGGGAAGTCTGTGGTTTGGCGCCCAGATCGCGCTCGCGGGCCGCATTCGCCACCCCGATGCAGGGGTGACGATGGAAGATTTCCGCCGCGGGCTCGACCTCCATTACCACGGCCTGGGCGGCACGCTGGCACGTCGCGTCGTCGGCGACGCCGGGCACTTGGGCGGCAACAAGTTGAGCGCCGCGTTCTCCAGCGGCTTGCACGACCTGATGGCGTGGCTCGACGCCGAACAAGTTCACCTGCCGCGATCGATCAACCGCTACCCGACACGCGCGCTCAACCGCGAACTCTTCTTCTGGCTCGCGGCCTTCATGGCCGAGGATCGCCCGCTGGACAACATTGGCGCGCTGCCAGCCGGAGTTCACCATCTGCTGCGCGGGGTGGCCACCAGCGCGCGCATCGAGCGCGCGTTTCCGGCGCTCGGCCAACGCCATGCGCGCTTGTGTGCGGCCGAACTCGCGCAGCGTGCGCAGGTGCTGCCCGGTTGGCACAGCGGCAGCAGCCATCCGGTGCGGGTGCTCGAATCGGCGATCCGCTACGCGCTCGGCAGCACGCAGCCGCCGTCCGACCCCTGGCTGGCAGAGGCCATTGCCGCCGCGCGCGAAGGCATCGCGATTCCGCGGCGGGCCTGGCCACACCGCGGCTGCCCGTTGCCCTTCCTGCCGGTCGCGCTGTGGGGTCAACCGCCGGCAGGCTCGCCGGGCCTGAAACTGTTCTCCTTCAGGCGGCGCAGACGGCGCCGCGCACAGGGGGCGCATGCGAACCTTGCGCGGGCGCGCTTCGATCCGTTGCGACTTGGCGCACCCGACGACGGCGCGCCGGCACAACACACCAGCACCTACCCCGAGTGGTCAGATCGGCACCAGGCCTACCTCGCCGACTGGTGCGTGGTCACCGAACAACTGCCCGTGGGGCGCGGACGAGCCGGTTTCGACCCCCCTTCGCGCATGCTCGCGCAACAGGTTCGGCGCCAGTTCGAGGCCCTGCGGCAGCTCCCGGGGTGGAGGCGGCGCCTCGAAAGCGGCGACGAACTCGACCTCGACGCCTGTGTGCAATCGATCTGCGACGCGCGTGGCTGCGGTCGCCCGAGCGCGCGTGTCTGGCAGCAGCGTGTGCAGCAATGGCGCGACCTGTCGGTCGTGGTGCTGATGGATGCGTCACGCTCGACCGAGGCCTGGGTTGGCGAGCAGCGCGTGATCGGTATTGCCAGGCGCTCGATGTTCGTGCTCGGCGAGGCTTTGGCGGCGGCGCAGGACGACTTCGCCCTGTTCGCCTTTGCCAGCGACAGCCGCCTGCGCGTGTTCTGTCATCGGATCAAGGACTTCGACGAACCCTACGGCGAACCCTCACGCCAGCGGATGCTGGCGTTGACGGCTGCGCACTACACGCGTCTGGGTGCTGCCGTGCGCCACGTCGGCGCCAGGCTCGAGTGCAGGCCGGCGGCGCAGCGGCTGCTGCTCGTTCTGACCGACGGGCGCCCCCACGACCCGGTCGATGGTTATGTCGGCCGTCATGCCCTGGAGGACACGCGACGCGCGCTCCTGGAACTGCGCGCGCGCGGCGTGCACTGCTTCGGCTTGACGATCGATCAGCGCAGCGCCGACTACCTGCCGCACCTGTTCGGCAGCGGCCACTACGCGGTTTTCTCCGATCCGCGTGCGCTGCCGCGACTGCTGCCGCGGCTGCTGGCGCGCGTCACCGGGCGGACAGCTTAAGCGTTGAAGGATCGGCGAACGGCTGCGTCCGTGCCGTCGCAGCCACTTGGTCGCGCATCTTCTGAAACGCCTTGACCATGTCGGCCGCGACGTGGTGTGGGGCGAAGACGCCTTGGAGCCGGCCCTGCGGGTTGATCAGGTGCACCGCGGACGAATGGTCTATCAGATAGGTGGCGTCGGTGCTGCCAGGATGCTTCTCGTAAACCGCACCGAGCGAGTCGGTCAGCCGCGTGATCACCGCGGCGTTGCCGGTGACGCCGATGAACTCCGGGTTGAACTGCGGCACATACGCTTTGAGCGTCTTCGTGGTGTCGCGCTCGGGATCCACGGAGACCATGACGAACTGAACATCGCGCCCGCCGCCGGGCTGCTGCGCCAGCAGCCGGTGCATCTCGTTGAACACGACCAGCGTCGTCGGGCAGAAGTCGGGGCAGAACGTGTAGCCGAAGATCAGAAAGCTCCAGCGGCCCTTCAGTGCCTGGTTGCCGAAAGGCGCATCGTCATGCTTGATGAGCTCGAAGTCGGCGAGCGCATCCGGTTTCGCCAGCATGTAGGCGCCATGGGCCACTTCGATGTAGCGCGACTGGCGTGCCGCCACCGGCTGCATCGAGTGCCAGGCCCACGCAGCAGCCGCGGCCAGCACCGCAACAATCCCGGTGAGGGCGATCAACCTGCGCCGCGAAACCGCGATGGATGTTCGCATCCCGCTACCGCTGCCGGCTGCGATACGCCCTAGGGCTTCTTCAACTCGATCGCGTTCTTGACAGTCTCGCCAGCCTTCACCGTGATCGAGCTCTCGACGGCGCCGGTGTGATGCTGCCACGCGACCAGCGTGTAGGTGCCAGGGGGCACATCGGTGATGCTGAAGTTGCCATCGGCACCTGTCACCACGTAGTAGGGGCTGTCCGCGACGTGGAGGTGCGTGTGCATCCAGTTGTGGGTATCGCACTGGACACGGATATACCCCGGCTGCAACACGGGCTTCGTAATCTTCATGCCCTTCTCTGGCATCGCGATGTTGAAGGCGTTGCGCCCCCCGTAGTAACCGTGCGTGGTGTGCAGCACCGGGTCGGAATTGAGGACATCGAGGTTGCCAGGACGCATCACCTGTACCACCGGTCTGAAGGTGCACTTCTCCTGGTCGATCACCGGCGGCTTGTCCACCGCGCCCCAGGCCTTGCCTTTCTTTACTGCCTTCAGGTACACGACCGCGTCGCGCACGCCCTTGTCGGCACCGACAGTGACTCGCACTTCGTCGCGCGGACCGCCGCACACTTCGACATCCTTGTTCGGGACGATCTTGCGAATCGGCACCTCGCCGAGGAAGGTCACCTTGCCTTCGACGCGCCCGCCGCCGGTGACCGGGGCGACCTCGTAGGCCTGGCCGAAGGCAGCGGTACCCGCGCACGCGAGGGCCAGCAGAGGGAACAGAGTGAAAAACGGGTGGGTTCGCAGATTCATGCAGGGTCTCCTTGTTTACAGGTGGGCAAGGGATTCACGCACCCGCAGCCCGGTCGCGTCGACTGTACTTAGAGAACGCGGGCGCACACAAATCGATTTGATCAATATTGGCAATGCACGCGGAGCGAACCCTTGCGCCACCTGATGCTCCCGCCGTCGGCCCCGTCACCTGCGCGGGCCGTTTCGCGGTTGCAGGTGATCAAACTGACCTTGATCTTAGGGTTTTCACTTGCGAGGTTCACGCGCCACGTGGGCAGACAGTTGCTCTGTGGTGGCGACCTCGCCGAACCGCGTGCTCGAAGAGCATGGCCACGATGGCAGGCAGCATCGTCAGATGCAGGTCACAGCCCATGAGATATCTAAATTCTCAATTTTTATTTCGCGGGGAACCTCAATACATTCACGCTCATCACGTGCACGACCCGCGCAGGGTCCGTGAGAGTCCCCCCCCCTGTCTTGGGTACTTGGCCAAGCAGTTCCTTCACGCAAAAGAGGACATCCATGACTCAGAAAATCGATCTGGAGAAGAGGCAACTGCTGGCCCTTACCGGCAAGGCCGGGCTGGCCACGCTGACGGCGCAGGCCATCGGCGTGAACTTGGGCTTGGTCGGCATCGCCGCCGCGCAGGGCGCGAAGGTCACCCCCTTCCGCTTTGCGATCATCAGCGACCCGCACCTTTACAGCCAGGCGGATCACGTCTTCGACAAACAGCTCGCGGACGCCGTTGCACAGGTCAACGCGATGCCTCAGCAGCCCGACTTCGTGCTCATCACCGGCGACGTGGCCCACCACGGCGAGCAGGATCAGATGGACAAGGGCAAGCGCATTCTGAGCAAGCTCAAGGCGCCGATCCGCTCGATCCCTGGCGAGCACGACTGGTACCTCGACATGGGTAAGGCCTGGCGCGGCGCGTTCGGCGACGACAACTGGTCGTTCGACCATAAGGGCGTGCACTTCATCGGCATGAACTCGATCCTCGTGCCCGACTTCTGGACCGCCGCCGGCCTCACGCCCGAGCAGCGCCGCGACTGGTTCATGCCCCTGAACAGCCCCGTGCCGGGCCTGTGGGGTTGCGGCGAGAAAACGCGCGCCTGGCTCGCAAGCGACGTGGCCAAGGTGGGCGCGAGCACGCCGGTGGTTGTCTTCACGCATTCTCCGCTGTGGGACTACTACCCGCGCTGGAATTTCCAGGTTTCGGACAACAAGGAGATCCGCCAGATCCTCAGCAAGTTCAAGGCCGTCACGGCCTTCCACGGCCATGTGCACCACACCGTCTAT
>JANOPR010000158.1:0-1742 GCA_031421955.1 Burkholderiales bacterium | reverse complement strand
AGCTCGAGCGTGGTCACGCCCAGGGCCTTGAAGTGAGCCACGTCAAGGGCTTCGGCATGACCCTGCCCGACCTGCCGGCAGCCCTGCGCGGCACCTATGGCGGGCTGGCTCACCCCGCGGCCGTGGCCCACTTCAAGGCCTTGGGCGTCACCACGCTTGAGTTGCTGCCGGTGCAATACCACCTCGACGAGCCGGGCCTGTCCGAGCGGGGCCTGGTCAACTACTGGGGCTACAACACGCTCGGTTTCTTCTGCCCGGATCCGCACCTGGCCGCAGCCGATCAGAGCGACCCGACGGCGGTGGCCGAGGAGTTCCGCCACATGGTGGCCACGCTGCACGCGCATGGCCTGGAAGTGGTGCTCGACGTGGTCTACAACCACACCCCCGAGGGCAACGAGACCGGCACCACGCTGTCCATGCGCGGCCTGGACCACGCCAGCTGGTACCGGCTGACTGGCGATGAGCGGGCCTGCGAGAACCTCAGCGGCTGCGGCAACACGCTCAACGTGGCGCACCCGCGCGTCACGCAGTTCGTGCTCGACTCGCTGCGCTACTGGGTGCTCGAGATGGGCGTCGACGGCTTTCGCTTCGATCTGGCGCCGGTACTTGGCCGCACGCGGCAGGGCTTCGAGCGTCAGGCCGCCTTCTTCACGGCATTGGCGCAGGATCCCGTGCTGGCGCGCGCACGCCTGATCGCCGAGCCCTGGGACGCCGGCCCCGGGGGCTATCAACTGGGGCACTTTCCCGCGCGCTGGCTGGAGTGGAACGACAAGTTCCGCGACAGCGTGCGCCGCTACTGGCTCGCCAGCGTGGGCGCCTCCCGGGTCAGCCGGGGTGAATTCGCACGCCGCTTCAGCGCCAGCAACGACGTCTTTCACCATGGGCACCGCGGGCCGCTGTCGAGCCTGAACTTCGTCGCCGTGCATGACGGCTTCACGTTGGCCGACGTGGTCAGCTTCAGTCGCAAGCACAACCAGGCCAACGGTGAAGACAACCGCGACGGCAGCAGCAACGAGGTGGCTGCCAACTTCGGCGTCGAAGGCCCGACCGACGACGCGGCGGTGAAGTCCGCGCGCGAGCGCGTGCGCCGCGCGATGCTGGCCACACTGCTGCTGTCGCAGGGCACGCCGATGCTGTGTGCCGGCGACGAGATCGGCAACAGCCAGCAGGGCAACAACAACGCCTACTGCCAGGACAGCCCGACCGGCTGGCTCGCCTGGGATCGCGCCGATCACGCCTTGCTGGCCTTCGTCCAGCAGCTCATCGCGCTGCGGCGCGCCGAGCCGGCACTGCGCCACGAGCGCTGGTTCGGGCATGCACCGGCCGCCGCGGGTGAGCGCAGCCTGGTCTGGCTCTCGCCGGCGGGTCACGACATGCAGGTCCACGACTGGCACGACGCCACCCAACATGCCTTCGCCTGTCGCATCGACGCCGTGCCGGGCAACGCGGCGTCGGCCCAGCCGGGCTCGCGACGCTTGCTGCTGGCCTTCAACCCCGAGCCGACGCCGCAGCCTTTCACGTTGCCGCCCGGACGCTGGCAGGTGGCCATCGACAGCGCCGGCGAGATGGGCCTGGGTGACATGCCTGCGGCGCACCGCCCGCTGATCATCCCCGCCCAGGCGCTGGTTGTCCTGCGCGATACGAACCCCGAGTGAGATGACAGCCCCAAGCTCACTTTGTTCACGCCCCCCAAGGGGAGCTCAGGCCGCTTGGGAGCGGCCCGGCGCTGGCCTGAGAGTCAA
>JANOPR010000157.1:0-2968 GCA_031421955.1 Burkholderiales bacterium | reverse complement strand
AGCAATGCATCCTGATCGCGCGCGAAGACAACCTCGGCAAAGGTGCCAGCGGCGCGGCGGTGCAGTGCATGAACCTGCACCTGGGTTGCGACGAGGGCCAGGGGCTGTGACGAACGCGGTCGCGTCGGCCGCGGGCCGGCTCGTCGTTCACACTCGATTCACTGCGGTTGCCACTCGAAACAACGCTCGCCGAGCGTGAACACCGCAACCCCCGAGGCCTGACCCGGCAAGCGAAAGAGCAACTCGCCGTCGGGACCGACAACGGCGCTGCTCCCGCCTTCGACGCTTTCTTCGGGCCGATTGAGCGCGTTGGGCCAGTTGGTTTGGACCACCTAGGACCGGGTTGCGCCCCGTTCATCGATCAGCAGGTGCGAGTTGTACGTGGCGCCGTCGGGGCCGAACGTGGGCGCGCCCACCGCTATGCCCAAAGACAGCTCGGCGCAGTAGGCCTGGAGCCCCTGAACCGCAGGCAGAACGCGCTCGGGGACGGCTTGGACCCCGATCCTCCTGTGAAAGCCCGTGACTGCGAGTTCCGAGAAGCTGCAAAGACGTGCCTCTCGGGCGTGCGCCAGCGCCATCGCGCGGCGGATTGCGGCCACGTTCTCCGGCGTTGACCAATGCATCGCAATTTGAGCGATGGCCACGCGGATCGTCATGCAAGCGGGCGGGTCGGTTGCGCCGCCGGCGCCGTGCGGTAGTGATAGGCGTAGCCGTCGCTGAACCCCAACCGGCGGTACAGGCTGCGTGCGGCGTGGTTGTCATGTTCGACTTGCAGGTAGGCACTGCGCGCACCTTCGGCTCGGGCCTGCACCAGCAATCGGGTGCACAGCCGCCGGCCCAGGCCCGCGCCGCGTGAAGCCGCTGCCGTGAACACGTCGTACAGGCCGACCAGGTCGGCCTCGCGTGCAAACTGGCCGCATGCGAGCAGCGCACCGTCGGCCTGGCGGCGAATCGCCAGCGCATTGAACGGCACCGGCGAGAGTTCGAGCCGCTGCGCATGGGCCTGGCGCTGCGCCAGCGGGGAGCCACGCAGCTGGCCGACGGCTTGTGCAAAGGCGCTGTGGCCGAGCGTTTGCCAGACCAGGTCCGGCGCCAGGGGTTCGTCCGCCAGCGGTTCGAGCGCCGCGCGGAGCATCACGCGGGTGTCGTCGATACGCGGCCAATGCAGCGCTTGGAGCTGCCGGTCGAGATCGTTCGGCTGGCTGAAGGGTGTGATGCGAACCACCATCGGCAGTTGCGCCTCGGCGAACACGGCCTGCGCCAGTGCCAGTTTGTGCGCGAGCGGCAGGTGCCCCGGCGCGACGGCGTTGACGCAGCGCGCGCGCTTGGCCTTGCCGGGCGAGAAGCGGATCAGCCAGCCGTCGAGCCAGCGCTGCTGCGGCGGCGCGCTGGCGTTGAGGCCGGCGTCCTCGATGCGCGAGAGCAGCACGGGGTCGTAAGCCGCAGCCAGCCCGCTCGTCAACGCAGTTTTCCCTGGCACCGCCGCAGCGACGCTCGAACCGGCGCGGTCAAGCGGCCGCCGCGGATCCGGCTCTGCCGGTCCGCCAGCGGCGCCCCCTTGAGGGGGAGCGGCGCAGCCGCTTCGGGGGTGGGTCATTTCACCCGGTCGACCATTTCGCGAGCGAACTCGACGTAGGCCACCGCGCCCTTGGACGCGGGATCGAAGGTCACGCCGGCCTGGCCGTAGCTCGGCGCCTCGGCCAAGCGCACATTGCGCGGAATCACGGCCTTGAACACCTTGTCGCCGAAATGCGCCTCGAGCTGCGCACTGACCTGCTGCTGCAAGGTGATGCGCGGGTCGAACATCACGCGAAGCAGGCCAATGATCTGCAGGTCGGGGTTCAAGTTGGCATGCACCTGCTTGATGGTGTTGACCAGGTCGCTCAAACCTTCGAGCGCGAAGTATTCGCACTGCATCGGCACGATCACACCCTGCGCGCTGCACAGCCCGTTCAGGGTGAGCAGGCTCAGGCTTGGCGGGCAGTCGATGAGCACGAAGTCATACTCATCGCCCATGTCGGTCAGCGCCTCGCGCAGGCGCCTGTCGCGCCGCTCCAGACCGACCAGTTCGACCTCGGCGCCCGAGAGTTCGCGGTTCGCGCCGAGCACGTCGTAGCCGCCCTTCTCGCTGGCCTGTCGCGCTTCGGCAATGCTGGCTGAGCCGAGCAACACGTCATAGGTGCTGAGTGCAAGCTCGCGCTTGTCGATGCCCGAGCCCGTCGTGGCATTGCCCTGCGGGTCCAGGTCGACCACCAGCACGCGCTGGCCGACGCGGGCCAGCCCGGCAGCGAGGTTGACCGTGGTGGTGGTCTTGCCGACCCCGCCCTTTTGGTTGGCGATGCAGAAGGTGCGCGTCATGTCCGTCCCGAGTGGCACCCCAAGGGCGGCTCACACACCGCGGAGCCCACGAGCGCAACGAGCTTTGGGGGCTCCATGGCTTCAGTTTCGCATCAATCGCGAACCAGGCGCCAACCAAAGCCGATCAGGAAAACGCCCGCCAGGCGCTCGAGCCAGCGCGTGGCTGCGCGGTGCGCGCGCACCTTGGCCGCCACCGCGTGGGCGAAGGCGCACAGGCTCAGGCAGTACACCGCCGTGATGACCGCAATGGTCACGGCCATGGCGGCGAAGGTGGGCAAGCCGCGGTGCGTGGCCAGGTCGATGAACAGCGGAAAGAAGGCCATGTAGAAGACGATCGCCTTCGGATTGAGCAGGGTGATGAAGAAGGCTTGGCGCGCGTAGTGGCGCGGCTCGATCCGCACCGGTGAAGCAGTGCCGTCGCCGCGCGAGAACAGCAATCTCAATCCGATCCAGGCCAGGTAGCCCGCACCCGCGTACTGCACCGCCTTGAACGCCAGCGGGTAGGCCGCGAGCAAGGCGGCCACACCCGCCACCGCCAGCCACAACAGCACCTGGTCGCCGACGATCACGCCCAGCGTGGCCGCCGCACCGGCGCGAAAACCGCCCTTGC
>JANOPR010000156.1:0-5923 GCA_031421955.1 Burkholderiales bacterium | reverse complement strand
CATCTCGCCGGCGTCGAGCAGTGGGCGCAGGCTCTGCGCCCCCAGGTTGTCGGTGGCGCCGTCCCACCCGAACCAGCGCCGCCCCCCGACCACGAGCAGCGACGGCGGGGTGCGGTCGCTGGGCACGAGGCCGCTGGCCCGCGACAGACCGTCGCTGAAGGCGCGCTCGGGTTCGTGGCAGCTGGCGCAGGCGCGTGTGCCGTCGCGTGACAGGCGCGCATCGTTGAACAGCCGTTCGCCCCACGCGATCGCGCCGGCCTGGCCCGACATGCGGTTCGACGGGTCGCGCGCGGTCGCCTGCGACCAGGGCCCGTGCGCCAGGATGCGTTGACGTTGTTCGTCCGTCAGCGTGACCACGGCCGTCTCGGCGGCGGCACCGGCAAGCAGCAGCACGGTCGAGAGCGCGACGAACAACGGCGCGGCACGCATGTTCAGGCCAGCGCCGGGCCGTCCCAAGCGGCCTGAGCTCCCCTCGGGGCTGAGCCCGGACACAACACAGTCCGGTGGACTGTTTGTGCCTGGCGAAGGGCCGGACCTCTGGGCCGGCGCGGCCTGCAAGGCCGCGAGCGCAGCGAGCTTGGGGTCGTCATTTCAGTCGATCGTCAGCGCCTGCGTCAGGCGCTGCACGGCGCCCTGGCCATTGCGCACCTCGAACACCAGCTCCCAGCGCCCGGGCATGTGGAACATCAGCCCCTGCGCGCGGTATATCCCGGGGCCGCGGCGGCTGACGCTGGGCCGGTAGTTCATACCATGCCGGTGCTCGGGCATGTGGGCGTCGACGCTCAGCGTCGCCGGGGCGTTCACGCGCGGCGTCGCCGGCGCTGCGGCCTTGCCCGTCTGGCACAGCGCGATCTCGAGCGCGAAGTGGCGCCCGACGACCGGCACGGCGGGCACGGTCTTGTAGACCAGGCGGATCTGCGCGTCGGCCAGCTCGCGCGTGCCGGGCCCCAGGCTTTCGCCACAGGCAGCAGCCGCGCCACTGAAAATCAGCAGGCCCGCGGCCAAGCCAGCCCGCGGCGTGACCCTCGCCCTCATTGCGTGCTGTTCGCCTTCCAGTGGCCGAACAGCGCCTGGCCATTGCGCCACGCAAGGCGCTCGGCCAGCGGCTTGGGCAGGTCGGTCAGCCAGGCGCGGCTCCAGCTCGCGTGCTCGACCAGGTAGTGCCAGCGCTCGGGCGTGAAGGTGTCGGTGCCGACCATGAAGCGGTCAGGAAACTCGGTGAACAGCTTGCGCCATTCGGGTGCCACCTTGCCGCCGCTGCCATGCTCGTTGCGGTAGGCCAGATCGGCCCACAGGTTCTTGTGCTTGCGCAGCATCTCGGCGACTTTCTCGGGCCGGTCGAAACCCGAATGCGCCCACAGCACCCGCGCCTGCGGGTCCTGCGCGAACAGGCGCTCGATCGCATCGGCGTCGGAGTGCGCGTGCAACACCAGCCGGTGCTGCTTGGCCAATGCCACCATGCGCCGCGGCACCGGCAGGTCTGCGTCGGCGCCGAACAGATGGAACTCGCCGATGGCGGCGTAGCGATGGCGGCGCAGCCGGTCTTCGAGAAAGGCGACGACGGTCTCATCACGCACCCAGCTGCTGGTCTCGCCGCGCGTACGGTAGGGGCGCAGCGAGGGAATCACGATCTCCGGCGCCTCGGCCAGGAGCTGCTGCGTGCCCTCGTCGCCCGAGCTCGACACCAGCGCGCTCTTGAGCCCGGCCTTGCGCAGGATCGCCGCGGCCTGCTTGGGCGATGTCAGCTCGACCGCGTCATGGCTGTAATGCACATGGGCGTCGAAGATCGGCAACTCCGCCGCACTCGCTGACAACGCGGCCAGCCAGCAGGTGGACAGGACCAGGGCTGAGACTCGGCGCATGGCAGCGACTCCAGGGGGTGGGCAGGGGCGAGGACAGTGGCGACGATGCCATGCGGCGCAGGCCTGAGCAAGCGCCGCGGTCAATGGCAGCGCAGAAGGTGGTACGGTTGTCCGCCATTCCCGCGCACCTGAGCCGGCGCACATGCCGCCGCCGTGCCAGCCAAAAAAGGACACCGATGCAAGTCTTGTTGAATACCGATCCGAACGTCGATGGCAGCCAGCCCGTGCACGACCATCTGCAGACCGTGGTCAAGGACGCCCTCGGACGGTTTGCCGATCAGATCACCCGCGTCGAGGCCCACCTGGCCGACGCCAACAGCAACGCCAAGACCCATGCCGACGAAATCCAGTGCACGCTGGAGGCGCGCTTGAAGGGCCGCGATCCGCTGGTCGTGAAAGACCACGCCGCCACCGCTCACCAGGCGATCAACGGCGCGGCCGGCAAGCTCAAACGTGCCGTCGCCACAGCACTCGAAAAACATGATCCCCGACGCGGTGATGGCTTGAGCCAAGCCCTGCCCGTCGATCCAGCAGCGGAGCCGACGGGCACCCCAGCGGCGTCCTTGCGCCGCTGATTGCGAAGCTTCGCGGCCGCGAACGATGCAGCGCAACCGAACCAGGTAGCGGGCCCACTCACGACAGAGCCCGCAGCACGCCTTTCGGGTCGCGGTCGATCAGGTTGAGCAGCACCAGCGCCGGGCCGTGCGGGTTGCGGTCGCCGCGCTCCCAATGCCTCAACGTCGCCACTGACACGCCGAAGCGTGCCGCGAATTGCGCCTGCGTGAATCCCAAGCGGCCCCGCACCTCCGCCACATCAACGGCGGACGGCTGCCACACCTTCACGCCGGCCTGCTTGCCTTTGGCGTGGCCGATGGCCTCGTTCAGACCTTGTTTGATGCTCTCGAATGCCTTGCCCATCACGTCACCTCTCAAGCCAAATTTTCACCAACATATCGACCAAGCCGGCCAGCTCATTGCGCTCACCCTTGCTCAGGTTCGCCCGCTCGTTCTTCGCAAACACAGTCAGCAGGTACAGCGGCATCGCCTCACTGTGAAAGTAGTAGATGACGCGAACGCCACCGCTCTTGCCTCTGCCGTCGCGCGCCTATCGCAGCTTGCGCACGCCACCCGTTCCCACGATCAGATCACCCGCCGCCGGGTGCGCCGCCAAGTAGTCCACGATGGCCAGGCGGTCAGCGTCCGCCAGCAGTTTGCCGGCCGTTCGCAAGTACTCTGGCAGCTCGGCAACGGTCAGCAGCATTGGTCTGGAGTGTAATCCATTGGATTACGCGTTCAACCGGCGCGGTTCTTGAACGGCTGTGCCGCGGGCACCACCACGGCGTCCTACAGGCCGCGCGTCAGGCCGCTCTCGCAGGTGCCATGCTGTACCCCGTGGCGGAACACGGCGCCGGCCACCTTGAGGGCGCGGTCTACGGTTTTGACGGCCCTGAAGCAGCGCAGCCGCCACCACGCCGCGCCGATCGGCCGCGTCTCGAAGTTAGAGCCCGCCGCCGTCACTCACGCACCTGGGCTTGCCCGCTGCGCCGGCGTCCTTGAGGGCCTTGTCTATGAGGGTGTCAGTTGCCGCCGCTCTGGGTCACTTCCGGTCACTTGTGCACTTGTCTGGTAGGCCGTGTTGGGATCGAACCAACGACCAAAGGATTATGAGTCCTCTGCTCTAACCGACTGAGCTAACGGCCCGAAGCGGCGATTCTAGGGACAGGTTGACGCCGGGCAGGCGCAAGTCGATCACTTCACCAGCAACACCGGGATGCCCGAGTGCTCGATCGTGTCCAGCGCCACCGACCCCAACAGGGCCGCCGCGGCGCCCGCGCCCTTGGCGCCCATGACGATCATGTCGCAGGACTGCTCCCGCGCCTCCTTGGCGATCGTCTCGCCTGGCAGCCCCAGGCGATGCCTGGCCTCGAAGCTCACACCTGCCTCATCGAGCAGGGCGCGCACCGGGGCGAGAGCCTCTTCGGCGCGCTCCTGGTAGTACTCCTCGAGCGACTTGTGTGCGACGAAGGACGAAACGTCGCCCGAGACCGGTCGCTGCACATTGATCACGTGCAACTGCAGCGAAGCCGGATCGCGCAAGCCCTGCAGCAACGCGACCACGTGCCGCGTGGCACGCAACGCGACTTCCGAACCATCGACCGCCAGCAGGATGCGGCGCAGGCGCCCGATGCCCTGCGGGGCCGGTGCAGCCGCCGCGCGGGGAGCCAGCGCGGCCTTGCGCGCCGTGATCCACTTGCCCAGCGCCAGCACCAGCAGCGCTCCGGCGATGCCCGCGCCATAGCGCACCCAGGCGGTGGCCTCGAACTTGGGTATCTGCGGCATCACGTCAGGGTTGACCAGCACCGGGTCGGTGACGGTCATGGTACCGGCGATCCAGCCCAGCAGCATGCCGCCGGCGGTGATGATGATGGGGTAGCGGTCCATCAGCTTGAGCACCATCTGGCTGCCCCAGACGATGATCGGGATGCTGACCAGGACGCCGAAGATCACCAGCGCCATGCTGTGGCCTGTGTTCGAGGCCTCGGCCGCGCCGGCGATCGCGATCACGTTGTCCACGCTCATCACGAAGTCCGCGATGATGACCGTCTTGACGGCACCCCACAGCTTGTCGCTGCCGGTGATCTCGGCGTGGCCGTCCTCATGCTCAGGCACCAGCAGCTTGACGCCGATCCAGACCAGCAGGATCGCGCCGACGATCTTCAGGAACGGGATCGCCAGCAGCGTCAGCGCAAAGAAGATCAGGATGATGCGCAGGACGATCGCGCCCGCGGTGCCCCACAGGATGCCCTGCGTGCGCTGCTTGGGCGGCAGCTTGCGGCAGGCCAGCGCGATGACCACCGCGTTGTCGCCGCCGAGCAGGATGTCGATCATGATGATCTGCCCGACAGCGATCCAGAAGTGCGGGGTGCTTAGAAACTCCATCTTGTCTTTTCCGTCTTTGTGAGCGTGGTTGGCGAAAGAGCGCCAGTAGAAACCCAATCCGGGGGTGCGGCCCTACATAGTCGCCGAAGCGCGGCGCGGTGTCCTCATGCCGGCCCGGCCGCCAACAACTGACCGCCGCCGTAGCTGCCCTGCTGCGGCGCCTGGCCACCGCGCTGGACCCGGACTGCGCAGTATTTGAACTCGGGAATCTTGGCAAAGGGGTCGAGCGCGGCGTGGGTCAGCTTGTTGATCGCCGCCTCGTAGTAGCAGAAGGGCACGAACACCGCGCCGCGCGGCGTGCCGTCGTCGGCGCGGGCGTACAGCGACACTTCGCCGCGGCGCGAGGCGATCGTCACCACCTCGCCCGCCGTCGCGCCCATCGCTTCGAGGTCCAGCGGGTGGATCAGCGCCGTCGGGTCGGGTTCGATCGCATCGAGCACGCTGGCGCGCCGCGTCATGCTACCGGTGTGCCAGTGTTCGAGCTGGCGGCCCGTGATCAGCACCATCGGGTACTCGGCATCGGGGCGCTCGGCGGCCGGGATGATGTCGGCGGGCACGAAGCGCGCCTTGCCGCCTTCGCGCGGGAAGTCATCGACGAAAACCACCGACTGACCGGGGTCGCCTTCCTTGACGCAGGGGTAGGTGACGGCATGCTCGCGCTCGAGCCGCTCCCAGGTGATGCCGCCGATGCTGGGCATCGTGTGGCGCATCTCGTCGAACACCTCCGACACATGGCTGTACTGCCAGCCGCAGCCGAGCTGATTGGCGATCTGCTCGATGATCCAGAGGTCTTGCCGCGCGTCGCCCGGCGGATCGATCGCCTGGCGGCCCATCTGCACCAGGCGGTCGGTGTTGGTGAAGGTGCCGGTCTTCTCGGGGAAGGCGCCAGCGGGCAGGATCACGTCGGCCAGGTAGGCGGTCTCGGTGAGGAAGATGTCCTGCACCACCAAATGCTCGAGCGCCGCCAGCGACTCGCGCGCGTGGTTGGCGTCGGGGTCGGACATGGCGGGGTTCTCGCCCTGCACGTACATCCCGCGGATTTCGCCGCGCTTGATGGCGTGCATGACTTCGACGACCGTCAACCCGGGCTGGTCGTCGAGCGTGCCGGGCGCCAGTTTCCA
>JANOPR010000155.1:0-2783 GCA_031421955.1 Burkholderiales bacterium | reverse complement strand
CTTGCCGCCGACCACCGTGCCAGTGCTGATTTGCATGGAAGGAATACTACTCGAACGACCTCCGACCCTCACATCTTTGCGGGCGGCGGCGGCTGGCCGCGCGCAGGCGATCGTCGCGTTGCGCTGTTGCGCGGCAGGGCGACGACCGCATTCAGGCGGCGACGGCCCGGGCGCGCGCCTGGCGCGGTTTCGGACCTGGGGCCGACAACTCTTCCCGCACAACCTGCCTTACGGCCTCGATCACTGAACGCTGCTGAATGAACGCGACAAGCGCGTCATTGAGCAAGGTCTGGTAGTTTCCTGTGCCCGCATGTTCGACCTGCCTGCGGAAGTGCTCGATGACAGCGTTATCGAGCCGAATCGAGATCTTCGTCTTCCCGGGTTCGATGGGGATCACAGGTCCGCGCTTTGCGGCGGAGAAGTCGATGTCCCGATATGGTTCAGCGTGTACTTTTTTCATAGTGCTTCCTTTGTGGCTTGTTGGCCTTCCACGAAGAGATCAGTCGATACACATCGGGTTCGCGGTGCGTGAAGACAAGCACGAGCAATGCTCCGGTAGCGCTCACTCCGAGCGAGACGAATCGCCGCTCGCCCACCGCATCCATGTCTTCCCGCGTCAACGCGAAGTCGTCGGTGAGCACGGTGGCCGCCTCTGCGAATGCCACGCCATGCTCACGAAGGTTCGCTTCGGCTTTCCTCGGATCCCATTCGATGCGCACAGCAACAAATGTATGGACAAACGTCTCCCTCGTCAAGCGCCGCAGCGCGACAGCGCGCCGTCAACTTGGATAGGAGGGTCGAGAGGCCGACGATGGCGCTATGTCGCGACCGGCTTGCGGGGTACTCGCCTCGAGCGACCCGTCAGGCGAACCGATGGCTCCGTCAGCACGAGAAATCGTTCTCCAACAGTGGCTGCTTCTTGATCACGGAATCCAGCGCGACGAGCTGTTCGAGCAACGCCTTCATGTGCTTCAACGGCACCGCATTCGGCCCATCGCTCATCGCATTCGCCGGATCAGGATGCGTTTCCATGAACACGCCCGCCACACCCACCGCGATGGCAGCCCGCGCCAGCACCGGCACGAACTCGCGCTGGCCGCCGCTGGTGGTGCCCTGGCCGCCGGGCAACTGCACGCTGTGCGTGGCGTCGAAGACAACGGGGGCGCCGGTCTCGCGCATGATCGCCAGCGAGCGCATGTCGGACACCAGGTTGTTGTAGCCGAAACTCACGCCGCGTTCGCAGGCCATGAAGCTGTCGGTCGGCAGGCCTTTCTCCTTGGCCGCGGCGCGCGCCTTGTCGATCACGTTCTTCATGTCGTGGGGCGCCAGGAACTGGCCCTTCTTGATGTTCACCGGCTTGCCGCTTTGGGCCACGGCGCGGATGAAATCGGTTTGCCGGCACAGGAAGGCGGGGGTCTGCAAGACATCGACGACGGCGGCCACGGCCGCGATCTCGTTTTCGTTGTGCACGTCGGTCAGGATCGGCAGCTTGAGTTCGCGTTTGACCTTCGCCAGGATCTCCAGGCCGCGCTCCATGCCCGGGCCGCGGAAGGTGGTGCCGCTGGATCGGTTGGCCTTGTCGTAACTCGACTTGAAGATGAAGTGGATGCCCAGGGCCGCGGTGATCTCCTTCAGGTGCCCGGCCACGTCCATCTGCAACTGTTCGCTCTCGACCACGCAGGGGCCGGCAATCAGGAAGAACGGCTGGTCGATGCCGACGTCGAATCCACACAGCTTCATGCGGCCACCTTCTCGGCGGCGGCTGCGCGCGCGTCCTGGTGATCGAGCGCGGCCTTGACGTACTGAATGAACAGCGGGTGCCCGTCCCAGGGCGTGCTCTTGAACTCGGGGTGGAACTGCACACCGACGAACCAGGGGTGCAATTCGGGCGGCAACTCGACGATTTCGGTCAGCTTTTCGCGTTGCGTGATCGCGCTGATGACCAGGCCGGCCTGCTGCAGGCGTTCGAGGTAATGCTGGTTGGCTTCAAACCGGTGGCGGTGGCGTTCCGTGACCACATTGCCGTAGATGCGGTGCGCCAGCGAGCCGGGCTTGACGTCGGAGCTCTGCGCGCCCAGGCGCATCGTGCCGCCGAGGTCGGACTTGGCGTCGCGCTTCTGGATCGAGCCGTCGCGGTCCTGCCACTCGTCGATCAGGGCGATCACCGGGTGCGGCGTGGCGGGGTCGAACTCGGTCGAGTTGGCGCCCTCCAGGCCGGCCAGGTGGCGCGCGACTTCGATCGTCGCCACCTGCATGCCCAGGCAGATGCCGAGGTAGGGGATCTTCTGCTCGCGGGCATAGCGCGCGGCCAGGATCTTGCCTTCGACGCCGCGCTTGCCGAAGCCGCCGGGCACCAGCACGGCGTCGTACTTCGCCAGTTGCTCGACGCTCAGCGCGTCGAGCGTTTCGGAGTCGACGTACTCGATCTTGACCCGCGCATGGTTGTGGATGCCGGCGTGGCGCAGGGCTTCGTTGAGCGACTTGTAGGAGTCGGACAAATCGGTGTACTTGCCGCACATCGCGATCGTGACTTCGCGCGCCGGGTGCTCGACTTCGTGCACCAGTTTGTCCCAGCGCCGCAGGTCGGCAGGCTTGGTCAGCAACTGCAGCTTCATGCAGATCAGCTCGTCCAGGCCCTGTTCGTGGAGCATGCGCGGCACCTTGTAGATGGTGTCCACATCCCACATCGAGATCACGCCGTGCGGCAGCACGTTGGTGAACAGCGAGATCTTCTCGCGCTCCTCGTCGGGGATGGCGCGGTCGGCGCGGCACAGCAGCACGTC
>JANOPR010000154.1:0-1680 GCA_031421955.1 Burkholderiales bacterium | reverse complement strand
CCTCGGTGCTGACGCCGATGGCGGTGCAGAGCCTGTTCAACACCCTGCGCCAGCTGGCGCAGGAAGGCTGCTCGATCCTCTACATCAGCCACAAGCTCGACGAGATCCGCGAGCTTTGTCACCAGTGCACCGTGCTGCGCGGGGGCCGCGTCACCGGCTCGGTCGACCCGCGCCACGAAACGAATGCGTCACTCTCGACCCTGATGATCGGCGCCGAGCCGCCCAAGCTGGAGCACCGCGAGGCGCACCTGGGCGACGTGGTGCTTGAACTGAAGAACCTTTCGCTGGCACCCGACAGCGTCTACGGCGTGCCGCTGACCCAGGTCTCGCTGCAACTGCGCGCCGGTGAAGTGCTCGGCATCGCCGGCGTCTCGGGCAATGGCCAGCAGGAGTTGCTCGCGGCGCTGTCGGGCGAAGATTGCCGCGCCCTGCCCGGCAGCATCAGGCTGTTCGGCCATGACATCGCCCGCGCGGGCCCGACCCAGCGGCGCACACTGGGCCTGCACTTCGTACCTGAGGAGCGCCTGGGCCGCGGCGCGGTGCCCACACTTTCGCTGGCGGCCAACACGCTGCTGACGCGGCGCGAACCGCTGCGTGCCCTGGGCTGGATCGACGTGGCGGCCACGCGCACGCTGGCTGCCAGCCTGATCGAGCGCTTCAAGGTCAAGGCCGGCGGCCCGGATGCGGCGGCCAAGAGCCTGTCGGGCGGCAACCTGCAGAAGTTCATCGTCGGCCGCGAGATCGACGCCAAGCCCAAGGTGCTGATCGTGGCCCAGCCGACCTGGGGCGTCGATGTCGGCGCGTCAGCCCAGATCCGCGGCGAGCTGCTGGCCTTGCGCGACGCCGGCTGCGCGGTGCTGGTGGTCAGTGAGGAGCTCGACGAGCTGTTCGAATTGTCCGACCGCCTGGTCGTGATCGCACGCGGGCGGCTCAGCCCCAGCGTGCCGGCGCGCGAGGCAACGATTGAGCGCATCGGCCAGTGGATGGCGGGCATCTTCGACGCCGGGGACACACCAGCACAACCCAAGGAGGCGGCCCATGTTCAAGCTTGAATCCCGCGCTGCGCCGTCCAATGCCATGGCGCTGGCCTCGCCGCTGATCGCGCTGGCGGTCACGGTGGCGGTCGGCATCGGGCTCTTCGTGCTGCTCGGCAAGGACCCGCTGCTGGGCCTGCAGATGTTCTTCGTCGAGCCGATCAAGAGCGGCTCCGCCTGGAGCGAGATCGCGGTCAAGGCCGTGCCGCTGATATTGATCGCCCTGGGCCTGGCGCTGTGCTTTCGCTCCAACGTCTGGAACATCGGCGCCGAGGGCCAGTACATCCTGGGCGCCATCTTCGCCGGCGGCATTGCGATGCAGGCCACGCCGGAAACGCCCGGCGCCATCGTGATCGTGATCCTGGTGGCCGGCATCGTGGGCGGCATGTGCTGGGCGGCAATCACCGCGCTCTTGCGAGACCGCTTCAACGCCAACGAAATCCTCGTGAGCCTGATGCTGGTCTACGTGGCCGAGATGCTGCTGTCGTACCTGGTCTACGGGCCCTGGAAAGACCCGCAGGGCTACAACTTTCCGCAGACCGTGACCTTCGCCAAGGCCACGCAGGTGCCGCGCCTGTTCGACGGCCTGCGCGTCAACGTCGGCGTGATCGTCGCGCTGGTCGCGGTGGTGGCCATGACGATCTTT
>JANOPR010000153.1:0-2125 GCA_031421955.1 Burkholderiales bacterium | reverse complement strand
CGCAGGCCAAGTACGCCGAGGCCGCCGAGCAGTTCACCAACACCGTCTTCGAGCAGGCCGACAGTCTGCAGCCCGTGGTCGACAAACTGAAGTTGAAGAAGCTGACAGCCACCGTGCAGCGCAGCCCGGCGCCAGGCAGTGCCGGCGCGCTGGCATCTGCAAAGTTGTTGACGGCTGTGTTTGGCAATGACGCGCTGAAGAACAAGCGCAACACCGAGGCGGTCGAAGTCGGGCCGAACCAGTTGTCCTCTGCGCGCATCGTGCTGCATCAACCCGCTCGCGTGCAGCCCTTGGCCGAGGTCATGCCGCAGGTGCGCGAACGCGTGATGGCCGAGCAGGCGGCAGCGGCGGCGCGCAAACTTGGCCAAGCCAAGCTGGCGGCGTTGCGCGCGGGCGGCGATGCGTCGGCACTGCCCGCCGCTGTCGTGATCTCGCGTGCGAGTGCGCAGACTCAGCCCCGCGCCTTGGTCGACGCGATCCTGCGCGCCGATGCGTCCCAGCTGCCGCAGTGGCTCGGTGTCGATCTCGGTGACGCAGGCTATGCCGTCGTTCGCCTGCTCGCGGTCAAGCCGGTGGCGGCGGACTCTCCCGAGCTGGCGCAACTGCTGCCGCGCTATGCGCAGGCCTGGGGTGCTGCCGAATCGCAGGCCTACTACAACGCGCTGAAGGCTCGCTACAAGGCATCGGTCAAGACCGACGCCGTCGCCGCGGTGGCTGCGCCTGCCACGACCGGCTACTGATGGCGAACAGGCCGCGCTGGCTATAATCTGCCGCTCTACGGTGGCTGTAGCTCAGTTGGTAGAGTCCAGGATTGTGATTCCTGTTGTCGTGGGTTCGAGCCCCATCAGCCACCCCAAATGCTCCTGCGGCGCTGCGGGTCCGTGAGCCCCCTGCCGCTCGCGGGCCCGTGCGGGATGCTGAAGCCCGCCGAGTGCGCCACGCTCTGGAGTCAGTGAAGGACCCGCTGCAGTGAAGACCCTGACGGCCCTGCTGCTGACGCTACTGGCCGGCGTGGCTGCGGCCCAGGTCGGCCCGTCGGCGACGGAGGCGGCGCACTACAGCGGGCTGCACGCGGCGGCCTGGCGCGGCGACGCACTGGCCGTGGCACGCGCTGAACGCTTGGCACTCGGCGCACGTGATGGCCATGGCCGCACGCCGCTGCACGTGGCGACATTTGCGCGCAAGCAAGACGTGATCCGCGCACTGGCCAAGGCTGGCGCCGACCTCGGCGCCCTTGAGCACGATCGCTATGACGCCGTCACGATCGCTGCGGTGGCGGATGACGCAGCGACGCTGGCTGTGCTGCTCGAACTCGGTGCCAGCGCCAAGCTGACGACCAGCCGATACGACGGCACGGCCTTGATCGCCGCCGCCCACCTCGGCCACGACGGCGTTGTGCGTCAACTGATCCAGGCTGGCGCGCCGCTCGACCATGTCAACAATCTGCACTGGACGGCGCTGATCGAGGCCGTTGTACTGGGCGACGGCGGCGTGCGCCACCAGCGCGTGGTGCAAGACCTTCTGACGGCCGGCGCGAACACCCAGCTCGTCGATCGCGACGGCCGCACGCCGCTGGTGTTGGCGCGGGCGCGCGGCTACGCCGCCATGGTGCGTCAACTCGAGGCGGCGGGCGCCCGGTAGTTCGAATTCAAGTCCAGTGTGGTCATGGGCGCCCCGCTCATCAGTCAACCTGCGCGCTGCGCGCTGCGCACTGCGGTATTCGCCTTGGGAACGGCCCGCGGCTCATGCCTCGATCCCGGCCAGGCAGATGTACTTGATCTCCTGGAACTCGTCGAGGCCGTATTTGGAGCCCTCGCGGCCGAGGCCCGACTGTTTGACGCCGCCAAAGGGTGCCTCGGCGGTCGAGATGAGGCCGGTGTTGACGCCGACCATGCCTGACTCCAGCCGCTCGGCCACGCGCATCACGCGGCCGATGTCGCGGCTGTAGAAGTACGCGGCCAGACCGAACTCGGTGTCGTTCGCGCGTTCGATGGCCTCGGCCTCGGTGTCGAACGCGAAGATCGGCGCGAGCGGGCCGAAGGTCTCCTCGTGCGCGACCAGCATGTCCGCGGTGGCACCGGCGAGCACCGTCGGCTCGAAGAACAGGCCGCCGAGCGAATGGCGC
>JANOPR010000152.1:0-6605 GCA_031421955.1 Burkholderiales bacterium | reverse complement strand
GGCTTGGACCACGCGCACGCCGTCCAGGCCCGCCGAGGGCACGCGGCCTGTGCTGCCGTAGCCGCACCAGATATGCCCCTGCGCGTCGACGGCAATGCCGTCGAGTGCGCCGCCGTCGGCCGCGTCGATGACCAGCCGCTTGTTCGACAGCGCACCCTGGGCACCGATGCGGTAGGCCCACAGCCGCCGGTTCGGCTCGGCGCGACTCTCGACGACATACAGCTCGGATTCGTCGGGCGAGAAGGCCAGCCCGTTGGGCCCCTTCAGGTCGTCGATCACGCGTTGCAGTGGCCTGCCGTCGGGCGGCAGGCGATAGACCGCGTGCGGCAGCTCCGGCGCGGCAGGCTCGCCTTCCCAATGGCCGGCAATGCCAAAGCTCGGGTCGGTGAACCAGATGCCACCGTCCTTGGCACAGACGATGTCGTTCGGCGAGTTCAGGCGCTTGCCGTCGAAACGGTCGGCGAGCACCGTGATGCGGCCGTCGTATTCGGTGCGCGTGATACGGCGTGTGAGGTGCTCGCACGAGACCAGCCGGCCTTGCGTGTCCCGGGTGTGGCCATTGGCGTTGTCGGCGGGCGCGCGAAAGACGCTGGTCGCTCCCGAGGCGTCGTCCCAGCGCAGGATGCGGTTGTTCGGAATGTCGGAGAGCAGCAGGTAGCGCCCGTCGCCGAACCACACCGGCCCTTCGGCCCAGCGAAACCCAGTGGCCAATTGTTCGACGCTGGCGCTGTACAGGCGCAAGTCGCGGAACGTATCGTCGAGGACCTCGACCGACGGGTCGGGGTAGCGATGGTTGGGCACGAACATCTCGCTCAGCCTCCGAACGTCCGCGGCAGCCACAGTGAAATTGCCGGGATATAGGTCACCAGCAGCAGCGCCAGGCACATGGCGCCGTAGAACGGCCATAACTCCTTCGACACCTGCTCCATCGTCACCTTGCCGATGGCGCAGCCAACAAACAGCGTCGGGCCCACCGGCGGCGTGATCAGGCCGATGCCCAGGTTGAGGATCATGATCATGCCGAAGTGCACCGGGTCGATGCCCAGCTTGAGGATCACCGGCAGGAAGATCGGCGTGCAGATCAGCAGCATCGGCGCCACGTCCATGAAGGTGCCCAGGGCCAGCAACAACAGGTTCACGAGCAGCAGGAAGACGTACTTGTCCTGCGAGATGCCGAGAAAGAATTGCGTCACCGTGGCCGGGATCTGCAGGATCGCCATCATGTAGCCGAAGGCGACCGAGAAGCCGATCAGCATCATCACCATGGCGACGGTCTTGACGACGCGATGGACCAGGTGCGGCAGCTCGCGCCACTGGTAGTCGCGATAGACCAGGAAGGTCACCAGGAAAGCATAAACGCAGGCCACCGCGGCGGACTCGGTCGGCGTGAACACGCCCGACAGGATGCCGCCCATGCTGATGACCACGGTGACCAGACCCCACAGCGCATCGAGCACGATCCTGGGCACCTCGCGCAGGGCGATCGGCTCGCCCTTGGGGAGGTTCTTCTTCCGTGCAGTCCACAGCACCAGGCAGATCAGGCACAGCGCGAACAGCAGGCCGGGGAAGATGCCGGCCAGGAACAGGTGCGCCACCGAGACCGTGCCGCCGGCGGCGATCGAATAGATCACCGCGTTGTGCGAAGGCGGGATCAGCAGCGCCTGCACCGAGCCGCAGATGGTGACGTTGGTCGCAAAGACCCGCGGGTAGCCCGCCTTGACCATCTGCGGGATCATGACCGAGCCGATCGAGGCCGTGTCGGCGACCGACGAGCCCGAGATGCAGCCGAACAGGCTGCTGGCCAGGATGTTGACCAGCGCCAGGCCGCCGCGGATGGCGCCGACGAAGACGCGCGCCAGGTTGATCAGGCGCGTGGCCATGCCGCCCTCGGCCATGATCGCGCCGGCCAGCACGAAAAACGGAATCGCCAGCAGCGCGAAGTCGTCGGTGCCGTCCGACACCTTCAGGATCACGGCCTCGAGCGGCATGTCGATCCAGAGTGCGGCCACCAGCGCTGCCAGCCCGAGCGCATAGGCCACGGGTACACCCAAGGCGCACAGCAGCGCAAACGCGCCGAGCAAGATCAAGGCACCCATGGCTACTCCAGTTCAGCGGGCTGGTCGCTGTACATGATGGAACTCGGCGGCGGGTCACCGACCCACACGCGCTCGAGCAAGAACAGCAGCGTCAGCGCGCCGGCGATGGGGATCGGCAAGTAGACGATGCCTTGCTTGAGGCCGGGAAACTCGGCCATCGTCTGCAGCCAGGTGGTCTGACACAGGCGCAGGCCATAGCCCAGCATGAACAGCGCGGTCAGGCCCACGCAGGCATCGACGCCCCACAACATGCGGCGCTTCATCGGCGGGGACACGGCATTGAGCAGCGCTTCGACAGCGACGTGCACGTTGGCCCGATAGACCGCGGCGCCGCCGAGGAACGAAAACATCACCATCATCACGATCGCCGCCGGCTCCGGCCACGACAGCGCGCTGTTCATCGCGTAGCGCATGAAAACGCCGAACGGAATGATCAGCGTGATCACCACCAGCGCTGTGCCGGCGATCGCGATGCAGCCGATGTAGGTCCACTCCATCGCCTGCGCGTAACGTTGTTTGATATTCATCGGCGGGCTCCACCAAGCAAGGCCGCGCAGCACGAGGGACGCGGGGGTGTTCAAGGCACTCGACGCGGGCTGCGCAGGCCCGCGGTCGGCGATCGAGTCCCGCGGGCCTGGCAGCGTACAGGCTACTTGGTGTCGTCAATGCGCTTGATCAGGTCGACGTAGGCCGCGCCGTACTTGGCACGCACCGGGGCCGTGGCATCGTAGAACGGCTTGGTGTCGATGCTGATGAATTCGATACCGGCGGCCTTGAGCTTGGCTGAATAGTCGGCCACGCTGGCGTCCCACAGCGAGCGCTGCTCCATCTGCGCCTCGCGCGAGAACTTCCTCACCAGCGCCTGGTCGGCCGGCGTCATCCTGTCCCAGGTGACCTTGGACATGACGAAGATCTCGGGAATGATCAGGTGGTTGGTCTGGGTGTAGTACTTGATGCCCGCGGTGTACTGGTTCGACGTGAACAGCGTCGGCGGGTTGTTCTCGGCGCCGTCAACGACGCCGGTCTGCAGCGCGCCGAATACTTCCGTGTGGCCCATCGAGATGCCGTTGCCGCCCATCGCATTCATGGTGTCGACGAACAGCGGATTGCCCATCATGCGGATCTTCTGGCCCTTCAGATCCTCGATCTTGCGCACCGCCTTCTTCGTGTACAGGCTGCGCGAGCCGCTGTCCATCCAGCCCAGCGCCACCAGCTTTGCAGGGCTGGCGGTGATCTTGCCGAGCAACTCGTCGCCGATCGGTCCGTCGATGATCTTGCGCATGTGCGCCGGGTCGCGGAAGACGAAGGGCATGTTGAAGACGTTGACGTCGGGCACGACCGGCCCGAGCACGCCCAGCGAGATGCGCGCGATCTGGATCGCGCCGACCTGCGTCTGCTCGACCATTTCCTTCTCGCCGCCGAGCACGCCCCCCGGGAACATCTGCAGCTTGTAGCGGCCGTTGGTCGCGGCTTCGAGCTTCTTGCCCAGACTCTCGATGGCCACCACGTTGGGGTAGCCCGCGGGGTGCACGTCGGCGGCTTTCAGCACCGTTTGCGCCTGGGCGCCGAGGACGCCGCCGAGTGCGGCCCATGCGGCGGCGGCGGCGATCAGGGAGCGACGAATGTTCATGCTTGTCTCCTGGTAAGAGCGGGTCGGGTGGAAAAAGTCTGAACGCTTGACGCCCTCGGCGTCAAGCGAACGGACCCTTGGTGACAAAACCGCCGCCCTGGTGGAGCGCAGCGGGCTGGGTGAAATCGATCTGCGGTTGGCGCGCCTCGATCGCGGCGCGAAAGGGTTCTGAGCTGTCCTGCGCGCGATAGCCGACATGGCGCGCGGGGGTGTTGTCCCACCAGGTCAGCGCGTTGTCGCTCATGCCGTAGACAACGCTGTGACCCACCACCGGTGCTGTCAAGCTGGCGACGACCAGCCGCTCGAGGTCGTCGAAGCTGAGGTAGGTGGCCAGCATGCGCCGGTCGGCGGGCTCGGCAAACGAAGAGCCGATGCGCAGGCTCACGGTCTCCAGGCCGTAGCGGTCGAAGTAGAACTGCGCCAGGTTCTCGCCGAAGGCCTTGGACACGCCGTAGTAGCCATCAGGACGCACCGGCACGGTGGCGTCGATGGTCTGGCTCTGCTTGTAGAAGCCGGTGACGTGGTTCGAACTGGCGAAGACGATGCGCCTGACGCCCTGGATGCGCGCGGCTTCATAAAGATGAAAGACGCCGACGATGTTGGCCTCGAGGATCGGCTCGAACGGCCCCTCTACCGAGACGCCGCCCAGGTGCACCACCGCGTCGACGCCTTCGAGCAGCGCCAACACCGCCGCCTTGTCTTGCAGCTTGGCCGGGCGCACTTCTTCGCCGGCAGCCGCGGCACCGAGTTCGGCAACGTCGCTCACGCGCAGGGTGTTGCAACAGGCCGCCAGCCGCGGGCGCAGCACGCGGCCCAAGCCGCCTGCTGCGCCAGTGAGCAGCAGTCGGCGAAAGCGCAATGTCGAGGCGGAGGCGGTGGTCATTAGCTCAGGGAAAGGAAAGTTCGGAGCAACCCTGTTGCGATAATTCATCAGTTGTCGTACAACTTGCGCATTGTTGAAGCGCACGGCACCGGCTGTCAAGCCGCACCACTCGGGGTTTGCACTTAACCAGACCATGAACACCACCGATTCACCCGGCAGCGCGCCGCGTCGCCCGCGCTCATTGGCGCTGGCCTTGGTTGACGCGATGCAGACTCGCATCCGCGAAGGCCAGCTCGCGCCGGGCGACAAGTTGCCGACCGAAGGCCAGGTGATGGACGAATTCGGCGTCAGCCGTACCGTGGTGCGCGAGGCGCTGTCCAAGCTCCAGGCCGCAGGCATGGTCGCGACCCGACATGGCGTGGGCACCTTCGTCGTCGGGTCCGGCGACGAAACCACTTTCCGCATCGATCCGCAGCAGATGGAGACCCTGCGCGACGTGATCGCCGTGCTCGAGCTGCGCATGGGCGTCGAGACCGAAGCCGCCGGCCTGGCCGCACAGCGCCGCAGCACGGCGAACCTGGCGGTCATGCGGGCTGCGCTGGACGAGTTCGCGCAGACGGTCGAAGCCGGCCGCGACGCGGTCGGCGCCGACGTGCGATTTCACGGCGAGATCGCGCGCGCGACGCAGAACACGCACTTCGCCAACCTGCTGGGCACGCTGGGCGCGCGCATCATCCCGCGCGCGCGCCTCGACCCCGCCGGCGTGTTCGACGACGAGCGGCGCGACTACCTGCGGCGCGTCAACGCCGAGCATGAAAGCATCTACGACGCGATCGCACGAAGCGACGCCGACAGCGCCCGCGCCGCCATGCGCACGCACCTGTCCAACAGCCGCGAGCGGCGGCGTCGGGCGGCCGATGTTGTACGATGACTGACCTCTGAACGCCGGTTTCCCGATGAGCGCCACCCCCGTCGTCACCTCGCTGCAGGCCATCCCCGTGGCCGGCCGCGACAGCATGCTGATGAACCTGAGCGGCGCCCATGGCCCCTTCTTCACGCGCAATCTGCTGATCCTGACCGACAGCGCCGGCCGCACCGGCGTTGGCGAGGTGCCGGGGGGCGAGAAGATCCGCCAGACGCTGGAGGACGCGCGCGCGCTGGTGGTCGGCCAGGGGCTGGGCAACGTGCAACAGGTGCTGCAGACGATGCAGCGACAGTTCGCCGAGCGCGACGCCGGCGGCCGCGGCCAGCAGACTTTTGATCTGCGCACCACGATCCACGCCGTCACCGCCGTCGAGTCGGTGCTGCTCGATCTGCTCGGCCAGCACCTGGGCGTGCCGGTGGCGGCGCTGCTCGGCGAAGGCCAGCAGCGCGAATCGGTCGAGATGCTCGGCTACCTGTTCTATGTCGGCAACCGCGCCAAGACCGGCCTGCCCTATGTGCACGGCGCCGGCGCCCAAGGCGACGACGATTGCGCCTGGTTCAGCCTGCGCCATGAGGAGGCGATGACGCCCGAGGCCATCGTGCGCCAGGCCGAGGCCACACGCGCGCGCTACGGCTTCAACGACTTCAAGTTGAAGGGCGGCGTCTTGGCCGGCGAAGCCGAGATCGACGCCGTGACCGCCCTGCACGAGCGCTTCCCGCAGGCCCGCGTCACGCTCGACCCGAACGGCGCCTGGTCATTGAACGAAGCCGTGCGCCTGATGCGCGATCTGCGCGGCGTGGTCGCGTATGCCGAAGACCCCTGCGGCGCCGAAGCCGGCTTCTCGGGCCGCGAAGTATTGGCCGAGTTCCGCCGCGCCACCGGCCTGCCCACTGCCACCAACATGATCGCCACCGACTGGCGCCAGCTCAGCCACGCCCTGTCGCTGCAGTCGGTCGACATCCCGCTGGCCGATCCGCATTTCTGGACCATGGCCGGCTCGGTGCGCGTGGCGCAGACCTGCCGCGACTGGGGCCTGACCTGGGGCTCGCACTCGAACAACCATTTCGACGTCTCGCTGGCGATGTTCACCCATGTCGGTGCGGCCGCGCCTGGCAAGGTGACCGCGATCGA
>JANOPR010000151.1:0-6981 GCA_031421955.1 Burkholderiales bacterium | reverse complement strand
GCAGCGCGCGGGCGAGCTGGCGCTGATCAACAGCATCCAGCAGGGCATTTCTGCGGCCTTGAACTTCCAGGCCATCGTCGATCTGGTGGGCGACAAGCTGCGCGAGGTCTTCAATACAGGCGACGTGAATATCCTGTGGTGGGACGAGCAGAGCAATCTGATCGGCTCGCTCTACCGCTACGAGCATGGTGTGGCCTTGCCGCTGCCGCCGGCGCGCCCGCTCGATCCGACCGAGCCCAGTGCGTGGATCCTCACGACCCGCCGCGCCGGTGTCTCCAATACCCGTGCCGAGCAGGTCAAGCATGGCATCAGTGCGGCGCCTGGCACTGATTGGTGCCACTCGATCGTCGGTGTGCCCATTATCGGCAGCAACCGGGCCCTGGGCATCATCGGGCTGCAGGATCACGAACGCGAACAGGCCTACGGCAAGAACGAGATCCGGCTGCTCAGGACCGTGGCCGCGAGCATGGGGGTGGCGCTGGAAAACGCCCGCAACTTCGACGAGACCCAGCGCCTGCTGAAGGAAACCGAAGCCCGCAATGCCGAGCTGGCGGTGATCAACAGCATCCAGCAGGCGGTGGGGTCCGCACTCGACTTCCAGGCCATCGTCGATGCGGTGGGCGACAAGCTGCGGGGGGTGTTCGGTACCGGCGACATAGCCATTTGCTGGTGGGACGAGGGGACGCGCCTGGACACCCGCCTCTACTGCTACGAGCATGGCGTGCGGCTGCATATCCCACCCAGCGTAGCGGCGCCGGATGGCCTGGTGGCCCGCTTCTACCGCGAGCGCAGGGTCTGGTTGATCAAGTCGCGCGCCGAGCAGGCCGCGCTGGGCATGGCCGCAGTCCCGGGGACCGACCAGTCGCGCAGCATCGTGTCGGTGCCGATGATGGCCGGCGAGCGCATCTTCGGCGTCGTGACCCTGGAGAACCATGAGCGCGACAATGCCTTCGGCCCGGCCGAAGTGCGCCTGCTGGAGACCGTCACCGCCAGCATGGCGGTGGCCCTGCTCAACGCGAAGAGCTACGAGGCCGAGCGCCAGCGCGCGGCCGAGCTGGCCGTCATCAACAGCGTGCAGGACGGCCTGGCCTCCAAGCTGGAGATGCAGGCCATCTACGACCTCGTCGGCGACAAGATCGGTGAAATCTTCGATGGGCAGGCGGTGCTGATCGGCAGCTTCGATCACCAGCGTGACGAGGAGATCTTCAACTACAACTTCGAGGAGGGGCAGCGCTTCTACCCGCCACCGCGCAAGATCAACCAGACGCGGCGGCAGCTCATCGAGACGCGGCAAACGCTCCTGCACAATCGTGTCACACCCGAAGGCCTCGCCCGGGTCGGCGGCAGCACGCTTGCCGGCACCCGGACACCCAAGTCGGTCTTGTTCACGCCGATGGTGGTCGGGCAGGAGGTCAAGGGATACCTGAGCATCCAGAACGTCGATCGCTTCGATGCCTTCAGCGAAGCCGATGTGCGTCTGCTCGAAACCCTGTCCGCCAGCATGAGCGTGGCGCTCGAAAACGCGCGCCTGTTCGATGAGACCCAGCGCCTGTTCAAGCAGAGCGAGCAGCGCGCCGCCGAGCTGGCCATCGTCAACAGCGTGCAGGCCGCGCTGGCCTCCAAGCTCGATGTGAAGGCCATCCACCAGCTGGTGGGCGACAAGGTGCGCGACATCTTCGACGCGCAATCTGTGCTGATCGGCCTGTTCGACCATCACAAGGAGGTCGAAGTCTTCACCTACAGCTGGGAAAAGGGCGTGTATGGCGAAGACCCGCCGCGCCCGTTCAACGGCCTGCGCCGGCACCTCATTGCGACTCGCCAGACCCTGGTCAACAACCGCATCAGTGACGAAACGGACGCACGCTTCGGCGGGCTCAAGCCGCTGGGCAACACGCTGCGACCCAAGTCGAGCGTCTTCGTGCCGATGCTGGTGGGCGACGAGGTCAGGGGCTACGTCAGCATCCAGAACGTCGACCGCTTCGAGGCCTTCACCGATGCCGACGTGCGGTTGCTGGAGACGCTCACCAGCAGCCTCAGCGTGGCTTTCGAAAACGCCCGCCTGTTCGACGAAACCCAGCGGCTGCTCAAGGAGACCGAGCAGCGCGCCGGCGAGCTGGCGCTGATCAACAGCATCCAGGAAGGCATGGCCGCCGAGCTGAACTTCCAGGCCATCATCGAACTGGTCGGCGACAAGCTGCGCAGCCTGTTCGGCTCGGGCAACATGGGCATCGCCTGGTTCGATGACGCCGCCAGCCTGCTGCGCCTGCCCTACGGCGTCGAGCATGGCCAGCGCCTGCCGCTGCTGGAGATGGAGCTCGGCGCCGTCGCCACCGGCCGGCGCTGGTACGACGCGATGAAGGAGCGCCGCCCGGTGCTGTGGCGCAACCAGGGCGATTACATGGCCTGGGAGCTGCTCGTTGCACCGGGCACCGACATGAGCCGCTCGGGCCTGGCCACGCCGATCTTTGCCGGCGATCGCCTGCTCGGCTTCATCTCGCTGGAAAACCACGGGCGCGACGACGCCTTCGGCGACGCCGAGTTGCGCCTGCTGTCCACGGTGTCGGCCAGCATGGGCGTGGCACTGGAGAACGCCCGCCTGTTCGACGAGACGCAGCGGCTGCTGAAGGAGACCGAGGCGCGCAATGCCGAGCTGGCGGTCATCAACAGCGTGCAGCAGGGCATAGCCGGGTCGCTGGACTATCAGGCCATCGTCGAGCTGGTGGGCGAGAAGCTGCGTGGAGTGTTCGGCAGCGGCGACATGGGCATCCACGGCTGGGACGAGGCGAGACAGGAGGTTGTGGGCCTCTACGCCGTCGAGCACGGCATGCGCCTGCCCATCACCCGTACCAAGGCCGTGCAGGGGACGTTTCTGCACGACACGGCGGTACGGCCTCGCGTCTTCGTCTTCGGCTCGGTCGAAGAACAGGAGCGCGAAGGCGTGCCGGTGCAGGACGGCACCGACCGTGCGCGCTCGGTCCTCGGCGCGCCGATGCTGGCCGGCGATCGGCTGCTGGGCTATGTCGTGGTCGAAAACCATGAACGCGACCACGCCTTTGGTGACGCTGAAGTGCGCTTGCTGAGCACGGTGGCCTCGTCGATGGCGTTGGCGCTGGAGAACGCCCGCCTGTTCGACGAAACGCAGCGCAATGCGCGCGAGTCGTCGGCGTTGTCGGATGTCGGCCGCGACCTCTCGTCCACGCTCGACCTGGCCACGGTAATGGACCGCATCGCCACGCACGCCAAGGAGCTCCTGGCGGCGCAGAACAGCGCCATCTTCCTGCCCGACGCCGACGGCCAGCGCTTTCGCGCCATCGTCGCGCTGGGCGAGATTGCCGACGAGCTCAAGGCCACCATCATCGAGCCGGGGCGCGGCATCATCGGCAGCCTGCTGCAAAGCGGCCAGCCCGAATTCATCAACGACACCGCCGCCGATGTGCGTGCCGTGCAGCTCGCCGGCACCGAGCGCCGTCCCGACGAGCGCCTGATGGTGGTGCCGCTCAAGTCGGGCGAGCAGGTGCAGGGCGCGATGGCGGTGTGGCGCACCGGCGGCAACCCGTTCGAGGCGCGCGAGCTGGCCTTCCTGGCGGGCCTGTCGCAACAGGCGGTGATCGCGCTGAACAACGCGCGGCTGTTCGACGAGACCCAGGCCGCGCTGCAACGCCAGACCGCCAGCGCCGACATTCTGCGCGTCATCAGCCAGTCGCCCAACGACGTGATGCCGGTGTTCGAGGCCATCGTGCGCGTCGGCGTGCGCCTGTTCGACGGCGCTGCGGTGGCGGTGAGCCAGCCGCTGGACGCTACGGTGCGGTTGCGGGCCATCGCCGAGAGCGACCCGGCCCTGGCCGACCGCTGGCGTGCGCAGTTTCCCGTCCCGCTGTCGCGCGACTATATGCATGGTGCCGCGCTGCTCGACGGCCGGATCATCGACGTGCCCGACGTGGCCCAGCTCGAAGGCGAGTTCGCGACCGGCAAGCAGCATTTCCTGGCGTCGGGCTTTCGCGCCATCACGATCGTGCCGATGCTGCGCGGCGCGACGGCGATCGGCGCCGTCTCCGTGCTGCGCACCGAGCCCATCGGCCTGTCGGACAAGCAGCTCGAGCTGCTCAAGACCTTTGCCGCCCAGGCTGTGATCGCGATCGAAAACGTGCGGCTGTTCACCGAGACCAAGCAGGCGTTGGAGCGGCAGACGGCAACGGCCGAAATACTGAAAGTTATCAGCAGTTCGCCGACCAGCACGCAGCCGGTGTTCGATGCCATCGTCGCCAGCCTGTTGCGGCTGTTCGGTACGCAGTTCGCGGCCGTTCAGCTGTTGCGCGAGGGTCAGATCGAGATGCCTGCAGTCGCTGGCAAGGAGGGTTTCGAGAGGCTGGCCAAGGAGTTCCCCCGGCCGCTGGACGACGCAAACATCGGCGGCCTCGTCATGCTGTCGCGGCAAACGAGGCAGTTCATGGCGCTCGACGATCCGGCGACACCGCCGGCAACCCAGAGTTTTGGGCGCGAGTTCGGCTTCAACTCCGTGCTCTTCACGCCGATGATCCGCGACGGCCAAGTCATCGGCGCCATCGGTACGGCGCACCCGGACGCCAAGTTCTTCGACGACAAGGAGGTCGCGCTCATCCAGTCCTTCGCCGACCAGGCCGTGATCGCGATCGAGAACGTGCGCCTGTTCAACGAGACGAAGGAGGCGCTGGAGCGGCAGACAGCGACGGCCGAGGTGCTGCAGGTGATCAGCGGCTCGATGGCCGATGCGCAGCCGGTGTTTGAAAAGGTGCTGGACAGTTGCGAGCAGTTGTTCGGCGCGCAGAACCTGGGCATCTTCCTGGCCGAGGGCGACCAGCTCACCGCGCCGGCGCATCGAGGCGCGTTTGCCTGGGCCGTGGCGCATCACTATCCGCGGCCGCTTGCGGGAACCATGAGCCAGCGCGCCATGATCGGCGGCGCGCCGCTGCACCAGCCGCGCGTCAGCGAGATTCCGGAGTTGCCGCCCAACCTGCGGACCATCCTCGACGAGCAGGGCGACTTTTCGATCCTGGTCACGCCGCTCATCTGGCAGGGCCGGGGCCTGGGGACGCTCGACATCGCCCGCAAGCCGCCGCGGCCCTTCAGTGACAAGGAAGTGAGCCTGCTCAGGACCTTCGCCGACCAGGCGGTGGTCGCGATACAGAACGCCAAGCTGTTCAACGAGACCAAGGAGGCGCTCGAACGCCAGACCGCCACGGCCGACATCCTGGCCGTGATCAGCAGCTCGCCTACCGACGTGCAACCGGTGTTCCAGGCCATCGCCGAGCGTGCGCGCACCTTGTGTCGGGCGGATTTCGGTGCAACCACGCGAGTTGAAGACGGGCGCGTCCAGATGGCCGGCGTCAGCGGCCTGGCCATCGAGGCCGAAGCCGCCATGCGCGGGCTGTTCCCGGTGGCCGTGGACGCCGCGCCACCGAACATCCGCCGCTCACTGGCCGAGCAGGCACCGGTCCAGATTGCCGACGTGTTGATCGAGGCTGGTTACCCCAACCCTGGCAGCACCCAGCAGATCGGGTTTCGCAGCGTGCTGTCGGTGCCCTTGCTCCACGAAGGCCGCTCGATAGGGACCATTGGCGTCGGCCGCTGCGAGCCCGGTCTGTACCCGGACGGCGCCGTGGCCTTGTTGCAGACCTTCGCCGCGCAGGCGGTGATCGCGATCGAAAACGTGCGCCTGTTCAACGAGACGAGGGAGGCGCTCGAGCGGCAGACGGCGACGGCCGAGATCCTTGCGGTGATTGCCGATTCGCCCGAGGACGTGCAGCCGGTGCTCGACGCCATTGTCGCCAGTGCCCGGCAGTTGATCGGCGGCTTCTCGGCCACGGCGATGCGCCTGGTCGACGGCATCGTGCACCTGGCGGCCTTCACCAGCACCGACGTGGCCGGCGCCGACGTGCTGACAGCCCGGTTCCCGACGCCGCTTTCCGATTTTCACGGCTTCGAGCCGCTGCGCAGCGGGCTGGCGATCCAGGTCGACGACACCGAAACCCACCCGGGGCTCGCGCCCGAGTGGCGTGAGCTTGCGCGCCAGCGGCACTACCGGGCCAACCTCAACGTGCCGATGCTGCGCGACGGCGTGCCCATCGGCATGATCAGCGTCACGCGCACCGCGCCGGGGCCGTTCCCGCCCCACCAGGTCCAACTGCTCGAAACCTTTGCCGCCCAGGCCGTGATCGCCATCGAGAACGTGCGCCTGTTCAACGAGACCCGGGAGGCGCTGGAGCGCCAGACCGCGACGGCCGAGGTGCTGCAGGTCATCAGCGGCTCGATGGCCGACCCGAAACCAGTGTTCGAGCGCATCCTGTCCAGTGCCAAAGATCTGTTCGATGCCGACATTCGGGGCGTCTTTTTGGTCGGCGATGACGGCCTGGTTCACTCGGCCGCTGTGGTCGGCGACTTCAAGGAACGCATCGAGGCGCTGTTTCCAATCCCGTTCGAAGGCTCGGCCACCGCGCGGGCCATCGAGCATGGCCACGTGGTGAGCTTCCCCGATGTGATGCATGGCGAGGGCGTTCCACCCGGGCTGCGCAATCTGGCGCAGCGCTTCGAAGTGAACTTTGCGTTGGCGCAGGCGCCGATGATGTGGCAGGGCCGCGGCATCGGTGCGCTCAACGTCGCGCGCCTGGACATGCGCCCATTCACAGAGAAGGAGTGCAGTCTTCTCGAAACCTTTGCCAACCAGGCCGTGATCGCGATCCAGAACGCGCGGCTGTTCAACGAGACCAAGGAAGCACTCGAGCAGCAGACCGCCACCGCCGAGGTGCTGCAGGTGATCAGCGGCTCGATGGCCGACCCCGCGCCGGTGTTCGACAAGATCCTCGACAGCTGCGAGCGGCTGTTCGGTGCGAACGACATGACGCTGTGCCTGGTGCAGGACGGGCAGCTTCAGGTGGGTGCCTACCGGGGCGACTACCCCGAGGACATGAAGCGGACCTTCCCGCGGCCGCTGGCCGGCACGTTCAG